>DVFI01000123.1 GCA_018713305.1 Candidatus Avichristensenella intestinipullorum | reverse complement strand
GCTGGCCTTTTCCGCCAGGACACGTTTCCCCTGCGCCTGGGGGCGCGGCCGGGGAAACCTGCAGGGAAACCTTGCTGCGCAAGGCTTCCGAACCCGCCGCACATGTCGCCGGGTTCGGATTGTATTTGGAGGGCTTCGGCCCTCCAAGCCTCCCAATGGGGTTTTTCGACGGTCCGCCGCTGCGGATGTGATAGGAAGGGGCTTGCCGCCCCTTCCTGCATCCCCGCAGAAGTGTGATATGCTGAACCTTGCTGCGCAAGGCTTCCGAACCCGCCGAAAGGCGCCGGGTTTCACGGCCCGGGCAGGCGCCCGGCGGCTTACAGGCTTTCCCGCACCACGCGCCGCGCGCTGCTGGTGTCCGAAAAGGCGGTGGCGTGCTCCTTGCGGATAAACGCGCCCCGGCAGACGCTCAGCGCCTCATAATAGCGCAGATAGGCAAAGGACGTGGAGTGTTCCGCCAGCCAGAGCTTCTTGATGGCTTCCTTCCACAGCGGGAACGCCTCGGTCACATCAAAATAGTGATAGGGCGCGAACCCTTCCGCATCCTCCCAGTTTTCCGCGCAGAGCATGGCGCGGATGGGCGCGGGCGGGCAGGCGCGTTCCATGGTGGCCAGGGACGCAAAGAAGATGGCGTTTTCCGTAATCCTGTGGGCGGCCACATGGTCCTTGTGCAGGCTGTTTTTCCAATGGTACAGCACCGCGTCCACCTGCCGCTCCCGCATCAGGTCCGCCAGCTGCAGTTCGATGTCCTTGCCTGCGTACAGCTCGCCGTCCGGCACGTCGAAAACGATGCTCTCTCCGCCGAGCATGGCGGCGAACTCCCGGGCGGAGGCCACGTTGCGCTCGCGAAACTCCGCGATGGGCACGCCCTGCGGCGCGCCGCGCTCCCCGGCGGTCAAGTCCACTGTGATGATTTTGTCCCCCAGCATGCTGTGCTTGGCCAGCAGCATACCGCATGTAAGCTGCGCGTCTCCCGTGTGCGCGCCCACGGCCATAATGGTTTTGCTCATACTACCTCCTTGTGTCACTCCTTGACGGAGCCGAGCATAATGCCCTTGACGAAATACTTCTGCAGGAACGGATAGACCATGACAATCGGCAGAATACAGACAATCATGGCTGCCGGCCGCAGGGTCATGGAATTGTAGGACTGGGTGCTGACGTTCACGCGGCCCACCAGGGTCTGCGCGGCGGACTCCGTCTGCTTGATGAGGTTAATCAGCACGTAGCTGAGCGTGCGCAGGCTGGGGTCCGAGACGTAAAACGCCGTGTCGGTCCAGGCGTTCCAGTGCCATACGCCCGAATACAGCGCCATGGTCGCCAGCAGCGGTTTGGAGCAGGGCAGGATAATGCGGAAGAAGATGGTCAAATCGTTGGCGCCGTCGATATGGGCCGCCTCCTCCAGGGAATCCGGAATTTCCCGGAAGAAATTGATCATCATCACCGCGTTGAACGAGGAAAACAGATTCGGCACGATATACACCCAGAAGGTGTTCATCAGGCCCAGCGCGCGCAGCAGCGCGTAAAAGGGAATCAGGCCGCCGCTGAAATACATGGTAATCAGCATGGCGGTCATGTAGAAATTGCGGAACATCAGCTTGCTGTGCGAGAGCGCGTAGGCGAACACGCCGGTAAAGAGCACCGCCACCACCGTGCCCAGCACGGTGCGCGCCACGGACACCAGAAACGCCGTGGGAATATAGCTGATGCCGAACACGGCGTTGTAGTTGGCAAGCGTAAACGTGCGCGGCCACAGGTAAATGCCCCCGCGCAGCGCGTCATTGCCCTCGCTGAAGGACAGCACCAGGGAATACCAGAACGGATACGCCGTCACGAAGAAGACAAAGGTCATGACCACAAAGATAAACACGCTGATGGCCCGGTCCTCTCCGGTGCGGCGGATTTTGTTTTTCGGCGCCTGGACGGCTTTGTGCATGAATGACCCCTCCCTTCTAAAAGAATCCCGTGCCGGTCAGCTTCTTGCTGGCGTAATTGCTCCCCAGCACCAGCAGCAGCGAGATGACCGACTGGAACAGGCCCGCGGCCGCGGCGTAGGAATAGCGCAGCTGGGACAGGCCCACCTGGTATACATAGTACGGCAGCGTGACGGACTTGGAATAGTTGATGGAATTGCCCAGCAGATACGACTGGTCGAAGTTGGAGCCGCCCATGCCGCCCGAAAGGAGCGAGCCTATGGCCAGAATCAGCATGACCATGATGGTGCTGCGGATGTTGGGCAGCGTAATATGCCAGATGCTCTGCAGGCGCGTCGCGCCGTCCACCTTGGCGGATTCATACTGGCTGGGGTCCACGCCGGAAATGGCCGCCAGGAAGATGATGGACCACCAGCCCATCTCTTTCCAGATATCCGACAGGATGGCCAGCGTCCAGTAATACTCCTTGCCGGTGAGGATTTCGACCTTTTCAAAGCCCAGGTCAGCCAGGAGGTTGTTCACCATGCCGCTGGAGGTATTAAACAGCGTAAACAGCAGGCCGTAGACGATGACCCAGGAGATAAAATGCGGCAGATAGCTGACGGTCTGAACGACGCGCTTTATCTTCGGGTGCTGCATTTCGTTGAGGGCCAGCGCAAAGATAATGGGAATCGGAAATGAAAACACCAGCTTCAGCAGGCTGAGCACCACGGTGTTGGTCATAATGTCGGCGAACTGATAATCCCCAAAGAACGCCTTAAAATGCTTCAGGCCCACCCATTCCGCCGTAAAGAACCCCGCTATTCCCATCTTCGGCTGGTAGTTGCGAAAGGCGATGCCCAGGCCCAGCATCGGCGTGTAGCAGAAAATCAGCAGATATACGAAACCGGCGATGGCAAACGCCTGCAAAACGCCCTGGGCGCGGAATCGCCGGTATCCTTTGGCCCACCGTTCCCCGCGGGGGACGGTCAACGGATTTTGTGCCATGGATGTCTTTCCTTTCCGGGCGGGCATCGCTGGCTGCGCGGCCTCCACCCCGCCCCGGCGCGGCGCAGCGCGCCCGGAAGGCCGCAATAGGCATGCCCCGCAGGAAGTCGCTCCCTGCGGGGACGGAAGAACGGGCCGCGCCTGCACGCGGCCCAAAGGGGGTTATTCCGCCTGCTTCGCCGCGGTTTCGGCGACGATTTGCAGGTTCTGCTGATACTGCGTGTTGACGTACTCGTTGTACTGCTGGATGCCGATGCCCTCCAGCGTCTCATACAGGGCGTCGATGCGGGCCTGGCACGCCTCGGCGCTGTCGGCCATGATGCATTCCATCATGGCGGCCTCGCGCATGGCGTCGATGCTGGCCTTGATGTCGGCCTCTTCGCTGCCGGTCGGCGCGGGGTCAATCATGGTCAGGGCCGTATCGTTGCTCCAGTACTGCTTGTACTTGAGCACCAAATCCGCCACCTGGGAGAGCGGGTTGGTGATGGCCGTGCCCATGGCCTTGGCGTTCTCTACGGCGAAGGTCGCCTGGAAGTACCAGATGTTATCGCCGCGCTCTTTCCAGCTGATGTCGGGATCCTGCACCGGGTAGCCGTCCACCATCTCGTAATGCACGCCTTCCACGCCCCACTGGGTGAGACGGTCGGCATACGGGGAGCGCATGTACTCCATCAGCGCGATGAGGCGGCCCGGGTCCTCGCAGGACTTGGTAATATAGAAGCCCGCAAAGCCGGCCACGCCGTTAATCATGTTCACGCGCAGCTCGCCGTCAACGGTCAGGTGGTGGTCAATGGCGGTGTAGTAGCGGCCGTCGCCTTCTATATCGGCCAGGGCCGTGTTGATCTGGTCCACGTCGTAGGCCTGCGAGGCAAAGCAGAACACGTTGCCGCCCAGAATGGCCGCCTTTTCCTGGTCAAAGTCGTACGTCAGGCCTTCCTGGGAAACCAGGCCCGCCAGCTGAAGCTCGTTCATGAACTTCAGGTAGTTCTCCACCGCCTCGCGGTCGTAGAGGTAGTGTATGGCCTGGCCGTCTTCGACGGTGGTATCCCCCTGCGCAAAGCCGGCGCCGTTCATGCCGAAGGTGAAGGCAAGGTAATTGCCGTTATCCTTGGGCTGGAGGTACGGGATGCAATCGGGCCATTTTTCCTTGGCCTGGGCGAGCACGTTGTAGAAATCCTCCGTGCTGTTAATCTCCGGATTGCCGAGCTCCTCCATCATGGCGCTGTTAAACGCGAGAACATTCTCGCCGTAGCTGACGCCCTGGGTGTCGTCGTCCCAGTATTCCTGGTTGCGCACGTGGGTGTAGAGGGTATAGAAGTTGCCGTCCTCCTTGGTCGCCAGCGCGATATCGCTGGGATCAATGAGGTCCCACATTTCCGGCGCATACTGGTCAATCAGGTCGTTCCAGGCATAGGAAATGTCCGGATCTTCCATCATTTGCAGGTTCGAGGTGCCGTAGACGAAGACGGCGTCGGGATAATCGCCGGTGGAGATGATGTTGGCCAGGTGGTTGTTGTCCTGGGCCATGATGACGTCGAAGGACACGCCGGTGTCCGCCGTCACCTGCTGGGAGACGGCGTCCGTGCCCCACACGTCCACCGGCGACCAGTTCATATTGAAGAACAGGGAGAAGGTGACCGGTTCCTTGTTCTGCTTCCAGGTCAGGTTCTCCGAGTCAAACGTGACGGGCTCTTCCGCCCAGGCGGCAGCGCCCACGGACAGGAGCAGCACCGTCGCAAGCATCGTCGTCAACAGGCGCATCCAGGTCTTTTTCATCGGGTAACACCTTCCTTATTTTATTTTTCCGCCGCGCCCGGCGGGAGAATACGCTTGCAGGGCATCCGGCCGGTCAGGCCAGCGGCTTGTCCATGATGGCAAAGCCCCGTACCACGCGCAGCCCCGCCCGCTCGTACACCCTGCGGGCGTGGGCCTCGCGGCCGGTAAAGAGCGTGGAAAACGCGGCGCCTTCGGCGATAAACTCCTGCATGAGCAGGTTGAACAGCACGCTGGCAATGCCTTTTTTCTCGAACAGCGGGTCCGTGCAGATGCCGCTGAACCAGCCGCGGCCGCTCGGCTGCTTGTCCACGGGGCCGGTAAAGCCGCAGATCGCGCCGTTGCAGGCGGCCACCAGGATGGGCCGCGGATGGTCGGAGGCAATCTCGTCCTGGAATACCTTGCGCCAGTATTCGCTGCCCACGCGGTCAAAGATGCCGTTGTACTCATAGTGCCAGGAAAGGTCATAGCGGCCGGTGTAGATGCCCTCGTCCGCCAGGCGCTGCCGCTTCACGGCAAAATCGTCCGGGACGCGGTAATCCTTCAGGTTCAGGTACATGGCCACCTCGTGAAAGCGGGGCGTGTAGCCCAGCGCCTGCAAAAACGCATAGCCCGCGCATTCCTCGTCCATGCCCGGCGCGTTGTTGTGGTCGTGTCCCGGCGTCCCCGGCACCACCCAGTCCAGGTTGATGG
The DNA here is from genome assembly GCA_018713305.1 of Candidatus Avichristensenella intestinipullorum. Taxonomy (GTDB): domain Bacteria; phylum Bacillota; class Clostridia; order Christensenellales; family Aristaeellaceae; genus Avichristensenella; species Avichristensenella intestinipullorum. The sequence goes on along the minus strand of DVFI01000123.1, from coordinate 7,878 downwards.
GATTGTCCCCATGGCAGGCAATTTTGCTCTTGCCCGCCTCCCGCATGCGCTTTTCCAGCTCGTTCACCAGCGCGCGTCCCACGCCCCGGCGGCGATGGCCGGCGTCCACAAAAAAGCAGGTGATGTAGCCGGGCGTGTTCTGATGGTTCTGTTTGGGCAGGAAAACCCGTTTCATGACGCCGTTGAGAAAGCCGATGATTTTCCCTTCTTCCTCGGCCACCAGGGAAAGCTCCGGCCAGTAATTGGCGTCCTCGAGGAATTTCTTTCGGAAGTAGGCCTCCGTCAGGGGTTTGTAGACCACCTCGCCCGCCTCCACCGAAGCGTTCCACAGCGCCGCCACGCCGGGCCAATCGGCGCGCTCCATGGCTCGAATCCGCATGTTCCCTTTCCTCCCTGTTTTCTGTCCGTATTTTCGGGCGCCGGCGCTGCCGGCTTCCGTTCCAGTATGTTTATGCGCGTATTACCAGACAAGCCTGCCGCGCCCTCCGCCGCTTTCCGGCAAACCACGGGCAAACGCCGCAGGCTCCTTCCCCTTCCCCGCCCCATGCGCGGCGCCTTGCGGCGCGATGCGTTTTTCGGAGCGTTCTGAAATATTTTTACCAAACGACGGCCCTTTTGGGAAATTTTTTCTGTTTCCTCTTCTATCCACAACAAATTAACAAAAAGCCTCGCGTATCCACAAAAGCGATATATCCGCTATGGACAAAATAACACACGCCCTGCCGCTTGTCAAGGCTTCGCATTGGTTTCCCGACAAATTTGCGAATAAACATACAATGTCCTCGCCCCCTTCTCTCGGGCCGCCGGATTGCCAAAGGCGCCCCCTGCCGGGACGCCCAAACGATTTGGCCTGCGCCGGGCGCGTCCGTCAGCGTCCCGGCGCAGGCCGTCGGATTCCGCGGGAAAAGGAAAAGGCGGAGGTTTCGCCCGCAGGCCGGGTCTGCGCGCCTGCCGGCCGCGCCGCGCGCGGGGACGCGCCTGGTCAACGCACGGGGCGCATCCGGATTACAGCAAGATGCATATCATCCCGCCGCCGCCCTCGTTGACAATTTTCGTCAGCATCTCCTGCACCTTTTCCTGGGTGTCGCCCGGCATCTGCGAAAGCTTGTTGTTCAGCCCCTCGCGCACCATCTCGTGCAGGGATTTGCCGAAGAAATTCGTGTTCCATATTTTCTGCGGGTCGTTTTCAAACTCCGCCAGCAGGTACCGGACAAATTCCTCGCTCTGCTGCTCGGTGCCCACCACGGGCGTCACCTCGGTGGTGATGTCGGTTTTAATCAAATGCAGCGACGAAGCGCTGGCCTTCAGCCGCACGCCGAACCGGTTGCCCTGCCGGACGATTTCCGGGTCCTGGAGCGTCAGGTCCGACAGCGCGGGCGTCACCAGCCCATAGCCCGTCTGGCGCACCGATTCCAGCGCGTCGGCCACCCGGTCATACTCGGTCTTGGCCGCCACCAGCTCCTTCAGGAGCGTCAACAGGTGCGCGTCACCGTGGATTTCCGTGCCGCACTCCTCGCCGAGAATGCGGTTGAACAGCCCTTCCTTCAGCGGCAGCTCCAGCCCGAGCACGCCCTCGGACAGCGACGACGCGGCCGGCTGCAGCGTTTCGGCGTACTCGCAGTCGGCAAACGCCTGCGCAAACACGGCGCTGTCCCGCATGCGCAGCGGACGGCTGCCCGCCGCGCGCATGTGCTCAAACAGCGAAGCGAGCAGCCAATGGTCGTCGTCGAGGGCCTGCACCCAGTCCGCCAGCGCAATGCGCGCTTCCCGCAGCGGAAACGCCAGCAGCAGCTGCTGCAGGAGCCCCTGGATGTCCTGCGGCTCCATGGCTTTGGCGTCCATGGCGATGACCGGGGCGTCGTATTTGGCCTCCAGCGCATCGCGAAGCCGCTGCGTCTCGGCGCTTTTCGGCGCCGCGCTGTTCAACAGCACCGCATAGGGCTTGCCGAGCTGGGCCAGCTCCCGCACGACGCGCTCCTCCGCTTCGACATACGCCGTGCGGGGGATATCGGTAATGGTGCCGTCCGTCGTGACCACCAGCCCCAGGGTCGAATGGTCCGCAATGACCTTGCGGGTGCCGATTTCCGCGGCGTCCTCAAAGGGGATGTCCTCGTCAAACCAGGGGGTATGCACCATGCGCGGGACATCGTTTTCCTGCGTGCCCAGCACGCCCTTGACCAGATAGCCCACGCAGTCCACCAGCCGCACGCGTGCCTGCGAGTCCCCCACGGACACCTCCGCCGCCTCGTCCGGCACAAACTTGGGCTGCGTGGTCATGATGGTGCGGCCCGACCCGCTCACCGGCAGCGCGTCCACCGTGCGGGCGCGCTTGTGCGCGTCGTTTTGCAGGGGCAGAACCATCTGCTCCATAAAGCGCGCGATAAACGTGGATTTGCCGGTTCGCACCGGGCCGACCACGCCGATGTAGATGTCTCCGCCCGTGCGGTCCGCGATATCCCGGTACAGATCGAACGGCGCCGTCTGCTCCTTTGCCTCCAATCCCGTCACCTCCGTTCGGGTAAAGGTATGACGGCGGGACGGCAATCATGTCCGCAGACGGCCGGTTTGCGCTGCGGTATGAAATATGGTATACTGATTGCGCCATGGAGGTGAAAGGATGTATCCGTTCGGCAGGCACGATCGCGGCATCAGCCGCCGTACCCGCGATTTGCTGGTGCTGGCCGTTGTCGTGCTGTTTTTGCTCAATCTGGTGCAGCTTATCGTGCACGGCGCGGGTTCTTCGCTCGATGCGACGGTGCGCGAAACCTTTATCGCGCAGGCGCGCAGCGACATTGAAAGCGCGCAGGGCCTGTCCACCCAGCTGTCCCGCACCGGCGGCACGACCACCACGCAGCAGCTGGCGCAGCTGCGTCAATATCTCTACGGCCTGACGCAGCTTAACGAAATGACCGCCGCCATCTTCGGCACGGGCCGGGCGCTGGTGCCGCAAAGCGAGGTCGACGCAACGCTGGACACCGTTTCCAGCTGCGAATCCAGCCTGCAGGCCGGGCACGCCATCGACTCGCAGCTGTCCACGCTGCGCGCGCAGCTGGCGACGCTGGCCGAATACGCCGCGGCGCTGGGAGAGTAAAAAAACCGCCGGCTGCCAGGCCCGTTTTTCCGCGGGTTCGGCCCCGTCCCGGAAAAACAGCGGGGGGTGCCGGCGTCGGCCGGGTCGGGGCTTTCCGGGCGCGCCGGTCGACGCTTCGCTTATCGGGAAGGAGCCGCGCAGATGGCCTTTGATTTCAAAAAAGAGTACAAGGAATTCTATTTGCCCAGGAATACGCCGCAAATCGTCACGGTGCCGAGGGCGAATTATATCGCGGTCCGGGGGCACGGCGACCCGAACGAAGAGGGCGGCGCCTACCAGCGGGCCATCGGCGTTTTGTACGCCGTGGCCTATACGCTGAAAATGAGCGAAAAAGCCGGCCGCAGGATTGCGGGCTTCTATGCCTATGTGGTGCCGCCGCTGGAGGGGTTCTGGTGGCAGGACGGCACGGCCGGGATGGACTATGCCCACAAGGAAGCCTGGCGCTGGATTTCCGCCCTCCGTCTGCCCGACTTTGTGACGGAGCAGGACGTTGCCTGGGCCGTGGAGACGGCCTCCGGGAAGAAAAAGATGGATTGCTCGTCCGCGGAGTTTTTGACGGTGGACGAAGGGCTATGCGTCCAAATCATGCACTGCGGCGCGTTTGACGACGAGCCCGCCACCCTTGCCATCGTGAACGAATACCTGGCGCAAAACGGCTATGCCGATGACGTGGGCCCGACGAGACGGCACCATGAGATATATCTGTCGGATGCGCGAAGGGTTGCCCCCGAAAAATGGAGAACGGTCCTCCGACACCCCATCAGAAAAGCATAATACGGCGGGCTGACAACGTCCCGCCGCCACCCCTGCAAGCCCGAACGGACAGCATCTTCATCCGTCATGCCGCGCAGGCGCGCGGGCTTTTTCGCCGCGCTTTGCCGCCCGGCTGTCATGCGCGCGGCACGCTTTCCCATACCCATAGCGGGGAGGGATGGGCATGCGCGTTTGGATGGCTCGGCTTCGCACGCTGCTGGCTGCGCTGGCAACCGTCTGTCTTCTCTGGGCGCTTCCTTCCGCGCTTGTCTGGATGCGGCCTGCCGGCGAAGAGGAAGCGCGCGGGGCGACGGTGCTGCGCGTATGGGTCTGTGAGGACTGGACGGGCACGGGGCTGCAATGGCTGGCCGCGCAGTCCAGCGCCTTTGAGCGCTCCGCCGGGGACGTGCGGATTGTTCTGCGGCGCGCGCAGCCGGACGACTGGGCGCGGGAAGGCGTCGTCGCGCCGGACCTGCTGCTCTTCGCGCCCGGCGCCGTCTCCGAGCCGCAGGCGCTGCTGGTGCCGCTCTGCGGCGACTTTGGGCTGCAGCCGGCGCTTGCCGGCCTGGGGGTATGGCGCGGCGAGGTGTGGGCGGTGCCGGTCTGCCTGGGCGGAACGGTACGCCTGGTCAACGACGCCCTGGGCGGCGAGCCGCAGGCGCAGTATCGGAGCGAACAGGACTTTCAGGATTTTGTGGCGCAGAAGACCGGCGCGCTCGTGGGCGATTTGCGTCTGGCGCGGCGGCTGTCCGCGCTGCAGGCGTCGGGCAAGGGGCCCGCGTCCTGGCATGCCGAGCCGTGGGGCGGGGAGACGGACTGCGTGCTGATGGCCGCGGCGACGGCGCAGACGGGCGAGCGGGCAGAGGCCGCGCAGCGCTTTCTTCGCTTTCTGCTGGACGACGCGGCGCAGGACGCGCTGTGCGCGCTGGGCCTTCTGCCCGTGACGCAGACCGCGCAGGGGCCGGATGCGGACGCGCAGCCCCTGCTGGACGCGCTGAAAAAGCGCGCCCAAATTCCGCGCGGCGCGTTTGACTAACCATGCAGGATTGCGATATAATAAAACAGAATATAATCGACGAAGGAGCGGTGTCATGGCGGAGACGCTGTCACGGGCGCTGGCGGCGCAGGGAATGCGCGTGCTGTGCGGGGAAAGCCTGGCGCGGCGCACGACGCTTCGGGTCGGCGGGCCGGCGCGCTGGCTGGTAGAACCGGCGTGCGAGGCGCAGGTCGCTCAGGCGCTGCAGGCGGCCCGAAACGAGGGCGTAGAGGTGCTTATCCTGGGCAACGGCTCAAACCTCCTGGTGCGCGACGGCGGCTTTGACGGCCTGGTCATCGCCATCGGCCCTGCCATGTCGTCTTTTGCGCGCGAGGGGGACGGCTATGTCGTGCAGGCGGGCTGTCCGCTGGTGCGGCTTGCGCAGCAGGCGCAGGCCGACGGCCTTTCCGGGCTGGAATCTCTCAGCGGCATTCCCGGCACGGTGGGCGGCGCGGCGTGGATGAACGCCGGGGCCTACGGCACGGACATGTCCCGGCTCGTCCTGCAGGTGCGGGCGCTGGACGCGCAGGGCCGGGCGTGCACGCTGCGCGCGCCGGCCCTGGGCTTTGGCTACCGGCGCAGCGCGATGATGGCGCAGGGCCTGACGGTGACGGAGGTTACGCTGCGCCTGCAGCCGGGCGACCCTGCCGAAATTGCCGAAAGCATGCGCGCCTGCGCGCGCGCGCGGCGGGAAAAGCAGCCCCTGTCTCTGCCCAGCGCCGGCAGTTTTTTCAAGCGCCCGGAAGGACACTTTGCCGGCGCGCTCATCGAGCAGGCCGGGCTCAAGGGCGTTTCGGTGGGCGGCGCGCAGGTGTCGCCCCTGCACGCGGGCTTCCTGGTCAATACCGGCGGCGCCACCGCGCGCGATTTTTTGGAGCTGATGGCGCTGGTACAGCGGCGCGTGCTGGCGCACAGCGGCATCATGCTGGAGGCGGAGGTGCGGATACTCGGATGCGATTCATCCTGCTGACGGGTCTGTCCGGCGCGGGCAAGACCACGTCGCTGCGCTATCTGGAGGACATGGGCTGCCCCTATGTGGACAATCTGCCCCCTGCGATGATTCTGCGCTTTATGGAGTTGTGGACGCAATCCTCGCCCGGAACGCGCACCATCGTGATGGCCGTGGATATCCGCAGCGGCGACCTGTTCGACGCGCATGCGCTCTGGAACCTCGTTTCCGCCACGCGCAGCACGGGCACGGACGTGCGGGTGCTGTTTCTGGAAGCGGACGACGAGACGCTGCTGAACCGGTTTAAGGAGACCCGGCGCGAACATCCTCTCTACGCGGCGGAAGGCGATTTGATGCGTTCCATCGCGCGCGAGCGGGAGCGCCTGCAGCCGCTTCGCGAGACAGCGGACATGATTCTGGACACCAGCGGCCTGTCGCCCCGCATGCTCCGGGAACAGCTGCAGGCCGCGCTGTTTGACGGGGACGCCGGCTCCCAGCGCATCGGCGTGGAATTGGTATCCTTCGGCTTCAAGCGCGGGCTGGTGCGGGACGCGGACCTGATATGGGACGTGCGCTTTTTGCCCAATCCGTTTTATAGGGACGATATTCGCCTGCAAACCGGCCTGCAAAGCGGCGTTCGGGACTATGTGCTGGGCGCGCCGGTTACGCAGGATTTCCTGGAAAGGACCGAGCAGCTGCTTTTGTTTCTTTTGCCCCATTACGAGCGGGAGGGCAAGCGTCGCCTGATTATCGGGATAGGCTGTACCGGCGGCGCGCATCGCTCCGTGGCCATCGCCGAGGCGCTGGGCGAGCGCCTCCGCGGCGCGGGCCATGCGGCGAACGTGCGGCACAGGGATTTGGCGCTGGAACAGGAAACCTGGAGGCAATGATGAAATCCTTTGCCGTCAAGACCAAAGACGCGCTGACGCGCGAGGATACCGGCCAGCCGCAGCGGCGCTGCTGCCGTCTGGCGGAGTTGACGGGGCTTTTGCTGACATGCGGCGCGGTAACGCTGGTGGGCGGCGAAGGGCTGTGCCTGACGCTGCGCACCGAACACCCCGGCGTGGCCCGGCGGGCAGTGCGGCTGCTGCGCGCGGAGTTTTCCGCCTCTCCCGCCATCCGGATTGTCCGCGCCAGCCGCCTGGGCGGGCGCACCGCCTTTGAAATCCGGCTGGACGGCCAGGAATCCGCCCGGGCGATGGGCGCCTGCTCCGTCTCCCCGCTGGAGCGGAACATCCCGCGGCACTGCATGCTCAGGAAATGCTGCCGGGGCGCGTTTTTGCGGGGGGCGTTTCTGGGCTGCGGCACGCTGATGGCCCCGGAGCGCGGCTATCTGCTGGAATTTGTGCTCGCCGACGAGCGCACGGCGCAGTCGCTCGCCCGCTTTCTTCAGGCGTTTTATGCCCTGCGGGCCGGCGTGAATGCGCGCAAAGGCAGCTGGGTGGTCTATCTCAAGGGCGGCGAGGCGATTTTGTCCGTTCTTTCGCTGATTGGCGCAAACGCCGCCATTTTGGAGATGGAAAACGTGCGCATCCTCCGCCAGGCGCGCAACGAGGCCAACCGCGCCGCCAACTGCGACGCGGCGAATATTGCCAAAATGCTCGGCGCTGCGGACCGGCACATGCAGGCCATCGCGCTGCTGGAGCGCACGCTGGGGCTGGACGCCCTGCCCGACACGCTTCGGGAAATCGCCGTGGAGCGGAAGCTCCATCCCGACGCTTCCCTGGAAGCGCTGGGCCAGATGTTGGAACCGCCGGTAGGCAAGTCCGGCGTGTATCATAGACTTCGCAGGCTGGAAGCGCTTGCGCGCTCCATTGCGAAAAAAGAGGAGGAATCTTTGTGATTCGCGAGGAAATCACCGTCGTCCCCAATGGGAGATTGCAATCCCGCGCGGCGGCTCTGCTGGTGCAGGAGGCATGCAAGTATACCTCCCGCATCCTCATCGAGCAGGGCAGCAAAACCATCAACGCAAAATCCATGATGGGGGTGCTTTCCCTGGGCATCCCTTCTCAGAATACGATGCTGCTCATCGCCGAAGGCGCAGACGAG
>DVFI01000122.1 GCA_018713305.1 Candidatus Avichristensenella intestinipullorum | reverse complement strand
CACATCCCAAGTGGTTGTCCATGCTTCCAGGGTATACACCGTATAATCTCCGTCTGGCGCCTGGGTTTCTTGCAGGCTATATCCCGTTACGCTTTCATCAAAGATGACAGCCACCGTTCCGTCCGGGTTTTCCGCTACCGAAAGCAGTTCGGGGGTATATGGATAATAGGAAGGTGAGGTGAGATAAGAAAAAATCGACGTTGCAAGGGCGAAAACAACCATGACCGTCAAGACGATGGTTCGCACCTTGTTCTTATGCAGTTGTTTCTTGATGTTTTTCAACGGGGCGGCATCCGTTTTGGCAACAGGAATGATGGGTGTATTCATATCGCCCAATGCCTTGCTGCACGTTGAGCAGTCTGCGAGATGTTCCTTGATAAACGATGCGGTATCCTCGCTCACCATGTTTTCCATGTAAAGCGGAAGAAGATCCCGCACGATGCTGCAGTCATTTCTCATGATACGTTTCCTCCATCCTTTTACGAATGATTGTCTTTGCGCGGTGATAGGTGACGCAAGCCCAGTTCTCTGTTTTTGAAAACAGTGCTCCAATTTGTTTGAAGCTCAATTCGCCAAACACTCTCCACATAAAAACTTCCTTATATGGCTCAACAAGGTCATGCAGCAATTCCCGTATCGCATCTGCGTTCTCCTGTTTGCCGAACATTTCGTCAAGCGGCAGGGTGGGGTCCGGATGGTTTTCCAGTTCTTCATGGCTGAAATCCGCAATTTGGCGGTTGTTTTTCAGATATGTATAGTAACAGTTTTTTGCAATTTGACACAACCAGACCCGCACATTACAATCACCGCGAAAATGGTCTATGGCTCGCATGGCTTTGAAAAATGCTTCACTGGTGATTTCTTCTGCCAGCGCCTCGTTTCCATGGGATAGCTGCCGGACATATAAGAAAACATCGTGGAAGTATTCCTGATATATTTTATCGAACTCGGTCACTTCTTCACCTCCTTCGCCGATAGGACTTCGGAAAACGAAAAACCTTACAAAGCTTTTCAAAATAGTTTTTTTCTCCCGTCAACGGGCTTGTTCGCGTCTTTGGGCATCAGCCCAACGCGGCTGCACTTCACCGCGCCGGGCATGCGGCCTGCCCCGCAAAGTTTCTGTCCCCGTCTTTCAGAGACGCCCCATTTTGCCGCTGCTTCCGCGCAAAATATATATGCCTGCCTTTCGGCCCGTAATCTGCCATGATAGAATTATATACGGTCAAACGAGCCATAGCAACAGACCGCATATCGCGGAAAGTTGTTTGGGATGTTCCCAACGGGCAAAAAGGGCAAATGGGCGTACAAAGCAAGGCCAATCCAGCTGTTATTTGGATTGTCCTGCATATTATGTCAAATATCGGGCGCTGGCTTGCGTTTTCGCAGCTTTGTATTATCATGTGGTTGCCTGTATATTTAATAGAAATCGGTATTTTGTCATTTGGGACAAACGGTGAAGTTTGTCAACGGCAGACCGACGCACAGGAGATGAGGATGTGTTGCCCATGACACAGCGGCGCGGCAACCTTCCCATGGATGGGCAGCAGCACCCCCGGGGACGAACATGAGACGGTGACGGGCGGTTTGCTTTGGATGGGCGTTCGAATACGCAGCATCCGGGCGGCGGGCAGGACCGGCAAGGGCGCGCTGCGCCGGGATGGGCGGCGGACGTATGCCGGCCATGCGGCGGCCTTTCCGGGCCCGGCAGAGCCGGAGCGGAACCGCCGGCCCCGCCGGGAGGTAACGAAAAAGGCAGACAGTGCCGCCGCACTGCCCGCCTGCTCCGGGGGTACGCTTTCGGACATCCCGCCGGAGCCGCATGACCGCGCCCCCTCCGGCCTGTCGCTCCCCGGAGACATGGGCCCGGCGCTCTCCGGGCGCAGATTCCCGGCGTTACCTGGCAAGAACCAACTGCCGGTAGCCGGTATCGTCCGCTGTGGTGTCGGGAATTCGCAGCAGCATCTGCTCCGGAATGGCGTCGACCGAAATCATCTGTGTGTAGACGACCTCCGGCAGGCTTTCCGCATCCGAGCTGATGCCGCTGCTCAGGCTGATGCCGATGGGGAAAGGATTTCCGTCCATATCCACGCATTCGGGAATGCCGCGCTGATGCGCCTCGTCCAGGGTCGTTCCCTCGGGCGCGACAAAGGTCATGAAAAGGTAGAGGCCTGCGCCGCTCAGCTCCGCTTTGACCTCCCTGAGCGTGTATCCGTCCACCACCACGTCGTCGATTTCGTAGGTGTATTCCTCGATGGGCGCTTCCGGATAGAGGTCCAGGGGTTCGCGGGCGGTAAGCGCTTCCTTCGCCTCGCCCGTTTCCACGTCGAACTCGGCCACGCGCAGGAAAAGCTGCGCGCTGATTTTTTCGCCGGTCGCCGTATGGTGAAGCTGCGGCATGTTGAAATATACCGCGCTGCCGTCCTCGTTCCAGAGGATGCTCTCCATCGCCCCGCCGCCGTCCAGCTCCGCCGGGATTTCCAGAATGGCGCGCACGAGATACAGCGGGCGATTCAGCTGCTTTGCCGCGTCCGCCCAGGTTGTCTCGGGCGCCACGCCGAGGCGCTGCGCCGTCTGTTCCCCGTTTTCTCCCATGGCGCCAATCGGATCAAAAGGCTCGGCGCAGAGCAGCGCGTCGCTGCCGTCGGCCATGGAGATGGCCGTGGAAGCCAGCGCGATATGGCCGTCGCAGAACAGCTCCTGCGTCGTAAAGCGCACGGGGCCCAGCGTATAGGTGTGCTGGTTGCCCTCCGCCTCCATCATGCGCTGCGCCGTCTCGGGCACATGCGTGTCATAATACTGGCTGAAAAAGTCCGACCAGCCGAGCAGATTGCTGGCGGCCACGCCGGCGGCCATGGTGACAATCAGAATCATTGCGGCTATCAACACCGCCTTCCAGGAGACGCGTTTCACCGGTTTTCCCTCCTCGACGGAGCGGGCGGCATTCATCAGCGCAGCATGGCATGCCGCAGGTTCCTGCACAAACGCCTTGCGCATATCCAGGTCATCCATATGGCGCTTCATTGCGCATCCAGCTCCTTCCGCAATCGTTCTTTGGCGCGATGGATTCTTCCCCGCACCGTTGCCGTCGGGAGACGCAGGACGCCTGCAATCTCCGCATAGCTCAACCCCTCCGAATAATGGAGCACCAGCGGGAGCCGCAGCTTTTCCGGAAGAGACTGCAGCGCCAGCGCCAGGGAAGGGTCGGGAGCATCGGCCTGTGGCTCCGGGATATCTTCTATCGACACATAGCGCCGACGCTTCCTCTGCGTGTCGTAGCACGTATTGATGAGGATTCTGGTAAGCCATGTGCGGAAAAAGCCGGGCTCTCTGAGCGCGCCTCGCTTTTCCCACGCCTTGAGCGCCATTTCCTGCAGCGCGTCCTTACAGGCGTCGTCATTCCGGAGTATCGTGTAGGCCACACGGTACAGCATACCGCTATGGACTTCGATCTCCCGGACGAAGAAATCCTTGTCCATCAGCTCATCTCCTTGTAACGTTACATCTTTTAGACGGATGAGCGGGACGAATCGTCACGTCGGATGGGAGGTTTTATCGCACGGGCGCCGCGCGCCTTTTCATCGCCGCCGGCATGCGCCGGGGCGCATCCCTCCTGCCCGCCGCGTCAAAGCGACGGGACCTGCCGGAGGGGAGGGTTTGCGCGCAGAGGCCTTCCGGCGGTGCGGGCGTCAGTCGCTTCCCGCTTCGTCGCCAAAGCGAAACAGCGCCTCCTGCAAAAGCGCCACAAACCGCCCCACATGATAGCCGTCGCAGACGGCATGATGTACCTGGATGGCCAGGGGAAGCAGCCGCTTTCCGTCCCTGTCCTCGTACTTTCCCATGGTGAAGATGGGCAGAAGGTAATGTCCGTCGTCGTACACGTTGATGTTGAAGGCGGTAAAGGGCAGCCACGGAACCATGGAGACGTCAAAGCTGTTTTCCGGGCGGCCGCCCTTGGCGATGTACCGGTCGGAGTTGCCGTATGTTGCCACGTCTTCTTCATAGGCCCGGAGGAATTCCCGGTAGTTTTCCCGATACGCCGTCCATACGCAGGTAAAGTTTTTCCCCTCCCGGTGAAACAGCGTATAGGAAGGGTGCAGCATGTCATAGATTCCCGGCCCCTCCGGACGGAGGCCAACGCGGAATTCGGGCATCCAGTTGACAGTCTTCGTCAAAAGCCAGAGCATGGCGGGGTACAGCCGCTGCCCTTTCAGCGGGGTGATGTCCATATGGACCGTCGCGGCGTAGGAGCATACCACCTCGTTCATGAAATGCAGGTAGTACTCCTTTCGCTCCCAGCGCTCCAGGTCAATGGCTTCAAAGTGCATAAGCATCTCTCCTTACCCCGCGCTGCGGGCATATATGCGCGCCTTGCTCCGCAATGCGCTCCAGCCGCCGCAACCCTGCGCCTGGAAGCGGCCGGGGCGCACCGCGCTGGCCGACGCATCCCAGCCGAAAAGACAGCCCGTGTTTTCCTATGGCGACGGCAATATCAGGCCCATTTCCAGGCGGATTTCGTTTTGTTCCGGGTCGTCGTTTGTATAGGCATATAAATCGAAGCCTATGATTTGAAAACCGTGCTTTTTGTAAAACGCAATGGCCTTTTCATTACAGGTCTGCGTTTCCAATACCGCCATCCGCGCGCCGCAGTCTTTCGCAGTCCGCAGAATCTGCCGCATGAGCTTTCCGCCGACGCCGCGCCCCCGATGGCTTTCTTCAAACACACAGAGATTGCTGATTCGAAACCGGCGGTTCCAGGTTTCCAGGGAGCCTTCCACAAAGCCCACCATACGGCCGTCCTGAAAAGCGCCGAAGGCGACGGGATTTTCCAGCCAGTCCCCAAAGAAGGTGTCTTTCAGAGACTTTTCCTTTTCGGCGCCGAACGCCCTGTAGGAAAAGCGAAAGCCGTCCTCGCACGCGTCGATGTGAAGATAACCCTTTGTTTTGTAGTGCGTAAGGAACGTTTTTCCTTTGTATTCTTCTTTGGAAAGCGCAGCCAGTTCCATCGTCTTCCCTCGCAGATCCAGACCGTCGAAGAACCCCATTGGGGAGGCCTGGAGGGCCGAAGCCCTCCAAATACAATCCGAACCCGGCGACATGTGCGGCGGGTTCGGAAGCCTTGCGCAGCAAGGTTGCCCTGCACGTTTCCCCGGCCGCGCCTAAGGCGCAGGGGAAACGTGTCCTGGCGACAAAGGCCCGCGCAGCCGGCCATTTCCGACAAGCTGGAGCGGCTGCAAGCCGCTTCCGCTATCATGTTCCGGCCGTGCGCTTCGCACACAGGAACATGATGTTTCCTTCGCTGCAAGGCTGCTCCGGTCAGCCTTGCAGCGAAAAACCGTCGACCTGTCGACGGTCTGAGGGCGCCATGGCTTTCGCGCATGGCGCCCTCTTCGCCGTTGCGGAGGCAGTCGGGGCGTCAGAGCGCCTCGTGTATCTCCGTATTCTTATACCGCTTCATCCCGGTGCCGGCCGGAATGAGCTTGCCGATGATGACGTTTTCCTTCAGGCCGACCAGCGGGTCGGTCTTGCCCTTGATGGCCGCCTCGGTCAGCACGCGCGTGGTCTCCTGGAAGGAGCAGGCCGACAGGAAGCTCTCCGTGGCCAGCGTGGCCTTGGTAATGCCCAGCAGCACGCGCTTGGCCACCGCCGGACGCCCGCCGGCCAGGATGGTATCCTCGTTTTCCTGCTCAAACCGGAAGATGTCCACCAGCGCGCCGGGCAGCAGGCTGGTATCGCCGGCATCCTCGATGCGCACCTTGCGCAGCATCTGCTTGACGATGACCTCGATATGCTTGTCGGCAATATCGACGCCCTGCTGGCGATAGACGGTCACGACCTCCTTGAGCAGGTACTCCTGCACGGCCTTGACGCCCAGGATGCGCAGCAAATCGTGCGGGTTGATGGCGCCTTCAATCAGCTCCGCGCCCGCCACCACATGGTCGCCCTCCTGCACCTTCAGGCGGCTGCCATAGTTGATGGGATAGGTTTTGACCTCGCCGTCCTCGCCGGTGATGATGATTTCGCGCTTTTTCTTGGTCTCTCCCAGGCGCACCACGCCGCTGATTTCCGACAGCGTCGCATCGCGCTTGGGCTTGCGCGCCTCGAACAGCTCTTCCACGCGGGGAAGACCCTGCGTGATATCCTCGTCGGAGGCGACGCCGCCGGTATGGAAAGTACGCATGGTCAGCTGCGTGCCGGGCTCGCCGATGGACTGCGCGGCGATGACGCCGACCGCCTCGCCCACGTCTACCAGGTCGCCGGTGGCCAGGTTCGCGCCGTAGCAGCGGGCGCATACGCCGGTTTCGTTCCGGCAGGTCAGCACGGAGCGGATGGTCACGCTCTCCACCTGCGCCGCATTGATGCGCTCGGCCGCCTCATAGCTAATCATCTCGTTGGCCGGGACGATGACCTCGCCCGTGGCCGGGTCGACGACATCCTCCGCCGCCACGCGGCCCAGGATGCGGTCTTCCATCTTTTCGATTTCCTCTTCGCCGGGTTTGGCGCGGGTGATGGTAATGCCGCGCACCGGCTCATGCCGCGACTCAAAGCAGTCCACCTCGCGCACGATGAGCTCCTGCGCCACTTCGACCAGACGGCGCGTCAGGTATCCGGAGTCGGCGGTGCGCAGCGCGGTGTCGGCCAGGGACTTGCGGGAGCCGTGCGTGGAGATGAAGAACTCCAGAACCGTCAGCCCCTCTTTGAAGTTGGCGCGGATGGGCAGCTCGATGACCTTGCCGGACGGGGAGGCCATCAGGCCGCGCATGCCCGCCAGCTGGGAAACCTGGCTGATGGAGCCGCGGGCCGCGGACTCGGTCATCATCAGCACCGGGTTGAAGCGGTTCTCCTGCAATTCCTTCTGGCGAAGGCCGGGCAGGATTTTCGCGCGCAGGTCGTTGGTGGTCCGCTGCCAGACTTCGGTCACCTTGCGGTAACGCTCGTCGTCGGAAAGCAGGCCGTCGCGGTACGCCTGGGTAATAGCGGCCACCTTGCTATCGGCGTCCGCCAGCATTTCGGCCTTATCCGGGGGCACCAGAATATCAGAAACCGATACCGTCACCGCGCCGCGCGTGGAGTAGGTAAAGCCCAGCTTCTTAATCTTGTCCAGCACTTCCGCGGTGCGGGTCACGCCGTGCTTGCGGTAGCACATATCCACGATGTTGCCCAGCGTCTTTTTCGCGACCTTCTCGTCGATTTCCAGCACAAAGGCCTGGTCCAGCGTTCCGCGCGGCTTAAAGCCGATATCCTGCGGAATCGCCTCGTTGAAGATCAGGCGGCCCAGGGTCGCCTCGATGAGGCGCTCGTGCGTTTCGCCCTCAAATTCGCGCGTGACGCGCACATGAATCGGCGATTGCAGGTCCAGCTCATGGTTATAATAGGCCATCATGGCCTCGTTCTGCGAGCAGAAGTAGCGGCCGGCGCCCTTGCCCTTGGGGTTTTCAATGGTCAGGTAGTAGCAGCCGATGACCATGTCCTGCGTGGGACTGACGACCGGCTTGCCGTCCTGGGGCTTGAGGATGTTGTTGGCCGCCAGCATCAGGAAGCGGGCCTCTGCCTGCGCTTCAATGGACAGCGGCACATGCACGGCCATCTGGTCGCCGTCAAAGTCGGCGTTATAGGCGGTGCAGACCAGCGGATGAATTTTCAGCGCCTTGCCCTCGACCAGGACGGGCTCAAAGGCCTGGATGCCCAGACGGTGCAGCGTGGGCGCGCGGTTGAGCAGCACGGGATGCTCGCGGATAACGCCCTCCAGGATGTCCCACACTTCGGGCTTGACGCGCTCCACCATGCGCTTGGCGCTCTTGACATTGTGCGCAAAGCCGCCCGCCACCAGCTTTTCCATCACGAAGGGCTTGAACAGCTCGATGGCCATTTCCTTGGGCAGGCCGCACTGGTAGAGCTTGAGCTCCGGGCCGACGACGATGACGGAACGGCCGGAGTAGTCCACGCGCTTGCCCAGCAGGTTCTGGCGGAAGCGGCCCTGCTTGCCGCGCAGCAGGTCGGAAAGGCTCTTGAGCGGGCGGTTTCCGGGGCCGGTTACGGCGCGGCCGCGGCGGCCGTTGTCGATGAGCGCGTCCACCGCTTCCTGCAGCATGCGCTTTTCGTTGCGCACGATAATATCCGGCGCGCCCAGCTCCAGCAGCCGCTTGAGGCGGTTGTTGCGGTTGATGACGCGGCGGTACAGGTCGTTCAGGTCGCTGGTGGCGAAGCGGCCGCCGTCCAGCTGCACCATGGGGCGCAAATCCGGCGGAATGACCGGAACCACGTCCAGAATCATCCATTCGGGCTTGTTGCCGCTCTGGCGGAACGCCTCGACGACCTCCAGGCGCTTGACCGCGCGGGCGCGCTTCTGGCCTTCGCTTTCGCGGTCGCGCTCCTTGCGCACCAGCTCGTCAATTTCCGCGCGCAGCTTGGCGGCCAGGTCGTCCAGGTCCAGCGCGGCCAGCATCTCCTTCACCGCCTCCGCGCCCATGCCGGCGCGGAAGCTGCCCTCGCCGTACTTGGCCACGCACTCGCGGTACTTCTGGTCGCTGATCAGGTCGTATTTTTTCAGCTCCTTGACCTCGCCGGGATCCAGCACGATGAAGGAGGCGAAATACAGCACCTTTTCCAGCGCGCGGGGCGAAATGTCCAACAGCATGCCCATGCGCGAGGGAATGCCCTTGAAGTACCAGATATGGCTGACCGGCGCGGCCAGCTGGATGTGGCCCATGCGCTCGCGGCGCACCTTGGCGCGCGTGACTTCCACGCCGCACTTGTCGCAGACCACGCCCTTGTAGCGCACGCGCTTATATTTGCCGCAGTTGCACTCCCAGTCCTTCTGGGGTCCGAAGATACGCTCGCAGAACAGGCCGTCCTTTTCCGGCTTGAGCGTGCGGTAGTTGATGGTTTCGGGCTTGGAAACCTCGCCGCGCGACCAGGAAAGGATTTTTTCGGGGGATGCCATGCCAATCTGAATGGAGTCCAGGCTTGTCAGTTCAAACAATTGCTGCACACATCCTTCCTGTTAAGGGGGAGGAAGCCCTCCCCGGTAGCTTATTCAAAGTCGTCGTCGAGGTTGATATCCTCCAGGTCCGGCACGTCGTCCACCTCGAAGTCGTCCAAATCGTCCAGGGAGAGGTCTTCCTCGCCGTCCATCGGGGCGGGGGGCAGCGCGGCGGCGCCGGCCAGCTCCCGGGCTTCCTCGCCGACTTCGTCCTCGTCGTCGGTCTCGCGAATGATGATTTCCTGCTTGTCCTCGGCCAGCACCTTGATATCCAGCGCCAGAGACTGCAGCTCCTTGATGAGCACCTTAAAGCTCTCCGGCACGCCCGGCTCGGGGATGTTCTTGCCCTTGACGATGGCCTCGTACGTCTTGACGCGGCCGACGACATCGTCGGATTTGACGGTCAGAATCTCCTGCAGGGTGTTGGCCGCGCCGTAGGCCTCCAGTGCCCAGACCTCCATCTCGCCGAAGCGCTGGCCGCCGAACTGCGCCTTGCCGCCGAGGGGCTGCTGCGTAACGAGGGAGTAGGGGCCGGTGGAACGCGCGTGAATCTTGTCGTCCACCAGGTGGTGCAGCTTAATCATGTACATGTAGCCGACGGTCACCTCGTTTTCAAACGGCTCGCCGGTGCGGCCGTCGTAGAGGACCGTTTTTCCGGTGGGGTTCAGGCCCGCCTGCTTGAGGCACGCGATGATGTCCTCCTCGCTTGCGCCGTCGAAGACCGGCGTGGCCACATGCCAGCCGAGCGCTTTGGCGGCCAGGCCCAGATGTACCTCAAGCACCTGGCCGATGTTCATGCGGCTGGGCACGCCCAGCGGGTTGAGCACAATCTGAAGCGGCGTGCCGTCCGGCAGGAACGGCATGTCCTCCTCGCGCATGATGCGGGAGATAACGCCCTTGTTGCCATGACGGCCGGCCATCTTGTCGCCGACGGAGATTTTGCGCTTTTGCGCGATGAACACGCGCACCATTTCGTTGACGCCCGGGGACAGCTCGTCGCGGCGCTCGCGGGTGAAGACCTTGACGTCCACCACGATGCCGCCTTCGCCGTGCGGAACCTTCAGGGACGTGTCGCGCACTTCGCGCGCCTTTTCGCCGAAGATGGCGCGCAGCAGGCGCTCCTCGGCGGTCAGCTCCGTTTCGCCCTTGGGCGTGACCTTGCCGACCAGAATATCGCCCGCGCGCACTTCCGCGCCGATGCGGATGACGCCGTTTTCGTCCAGGTCCTTCAGCGCGTCCTCGCCCACGTTGGGGATATCGCGGGTGATTTCCTCCGGGCCCAGCTTGGTGTCGCGCGCTTCGGACTCGTATTCCTCGATGTGGATGGACGTATACACGTCGTCCTTGACCAGCTTCTCGCTGATCAGGATGGCGTCTTCGTAGTTGTAGCCCTCCCAGGTCATAAAGCCCATGAGGATGTTGCGGCCCAGGCCGATTTCGCCCTTTTCGGTGGAGGGGCCGTCGGCGATGACCTCGCCCTTCTCCACGCGCTGTCCCGCGTTGACCAGCGGGCGCTGGTTGATGCAGGTGCCCTGGTTGGAGCGCTCGAACTTATGCAGCGTATACAGCCGCAGATGGCCGTTGTCCTCGCGGATTTCAATCTGGCGGGCGGAAACCTTTTCCACAATGCCGGCCTCCCGCGCCAGAATGACCACGCCCGAATCGCGCGCGGTTTTGTACTCCATGCCCGTGCCGATAATCGGCGCCTCGGGCACCAGCAGCGGCACTGCCTGGCGCTGCATGTTCGAGCCCATCAGCGCGCGGTTGGCGTCGTCGTTTTCCAGGAAGGGAATCATGGCCGTGGCCACGGAAACCACCTGCTTGGGGCTGACGTCGATGTAGTCCACCTGCTCCTTGGGCACCTCGGTAATCTCGTCCCGGATGCGGACGGTGACGCGGTCGTGGAGGAAGTGGCCCTGCTCGTCCAGCGGCTCGTTGGCCTGGGCGATGACATACTTGTCCTCCTCGTCGGCGGTCAGGTAGCGGATTTCGTTGGTGACGCAGCCGGCGGCCTTGTCGATATACCGGTACGGCGCCTCGATAAAGCCGTATTCGTTGATGCGCGCATAGGTAGCCAGCGAGCCGATGAGGCCGATGTTCGGACCTTCGGGCGTCTCGATGGGGCAGATGCGCGAGTAATGCGAATAGTGCACGTCGCGCACGTCGAAGGACGCGCGGTCGCGGTTGAGGCCGCCGGGGCCCAGCGCGGACAGGCGCCGTTTATGGGTCAGCTCCGCCAGCGGGTTGGGCTGGTCCATGAACTGCGACAGCTGCGAGGAGCCGAAAAACTCTTTAATCGCCGCGGAAACCGGGCGGATGTTGATAAGCTCCTGCGGGCGCACGTCGTTGGCGTCCTGGATGGCCATGCGCTCCTTGACCACGCGCTCCAGGCGCGACAGGCCGATGCGAATCTGGTTTTGCAGCAGCTCGCCCACCGAGCGCAGGCGGCGATTGCCCAAGTGGTCGATATCGTCGGTATGGCCGATGCCGTAGGGCAGGCCAATCAGGTAGGAGATGGAGGAGACGATATCGTCGATGAGGATATGCTTGGGAATCAGGTGCGCCAGGTTTTCGCGGCACGCCTGCGCCAGATGCTCATCGTCCACCTGCTCCATAATCTCCTTCAGCGTGGGCAGGTGCACCTTTTCGTTGATGCCGACGCTGGCCGGATCAAACGGCAGCCACGCGGCGGCGTCGACGAAGTTGTTGCCGATGACCTTGACCTCGTGCCCGTCCATGTCCACGCGCACCATGTTGATGCCCGCGTTTTGGATGCGCTGCGCCTGGTCGGCCTGGATGGTCTTTCCCGCCTGCGCCAGCACCTCGCCCGACGCGGGATCGACCACGTCGCCCGCGGCGCGAAGCCCCGTGATGCGGGTGGCCAGAGACAGCTTTTTGTTGAACTTATAGCGCCCGACGCGCATCAGGTCGTAGCGCTTCGGGTCGAAAAACAGCGAACGCAACAGCGAACGGGCGGAGTCCACCGTCGGGGGCTCGCCCGGGCGCAGCCGCTTGTAGATTTCCAGCAGGCCGTCCTCGACGGACTTGGCGTTGTCATCCCGCTCAATGGTGGCCGACAGCCGCTCGTCCTCGCCGAGCAGCTGCATCAGCTCCGCGTCCGTGCCATAGCCCAGCGCGCGCAGGATGACGGTGATGGGAAGCTTGCGGGCGCGGTCGATGCGCACCCAGAGGACGTCGTTGGAGTCGGTCTCATATTCGAGCCACGCGCCCCGGTTGGGGATGATGGTGGCGGAATGCAGAAGTTTGCCGGCCTTGTCGCGTTCCGCGCCGAAATAGACGCCCGGGGAGCGGACGAGCTGGCTGACGATGACGCGCTCGGCGCCGTTGATGATGAACGTACCGGTCTCCGTCATCAACGGGAAATCGCCCATGAACACGTCGCTTTCTTTGATTTCGCCGGTTTCCTTGTTTTTCAGCCGGACGAAAACCTTCAGCGGCGCGGCATAGGTCATGTCGCGCTCCTTGCATTTTTCTACGGAATTTTTCGGTTCGTCCTCCAGGGAATAATCGACGAACTCCAGCACAAGGTTCTCGCTGTAGTCGGTGATTGGCGATACGTCGTTTAACACCTCGCGGAGATCTTCCTCGAGGAAGCGCCGGTATGAATTTTTCTGCACTTCGATGAGGTCGGGCATGTCCAGAACCTCGTCGATTTGAGAAAAGCTCATGCGCTTGCGGAGCGGTCCCATCTGCACCTCATGCACCACTGCTTCCATCACCCCACATTCCAAACAATTCCAACAAACCGCCGCCTATGGCGCGCATCAACCCTTACCCAAATTTTCGTCCGAAAATCAGGGTTATAGCGATACTGATGCAATTTAGCAGTATATCGCATATATGCAACAATGTCAATAGGTACAATGGGCTCTTCGAAAAATAAAGTTTTGTCTAGTACATCCGCACGACCGCGACGCCGTCAAAATAGGCCGTCACGATATCCTGCGCCTGCCATCCCTGCCCGGCCAGCGCATAGGCGCCCCACTGGCTCATGCCCACGCCGTGGCCGAAGCCCTTGCCCGCCATGTGCAGCACGCCGCCTTCCAGGCGCAGCGAGGTCAGCAGCGTGGAACGCATGCGCGTGCTGCCCAACGCAATGCGCAGGTCCGCTGCGTTGACCGCCTGTCCGCTCAGCAGCAGGGTGACCGCCCGGCCCGATTCCCCGCGCTCGCCCACCTCCGCGCTGTCCAGCGTCTCCAGGAACGTGCCGGCTTCCTCCGCGGCGGCAATGACCTCCGCGGCGGAAAATTCCGCCTCCCATGCGGCGGCGTCCGGGGCGGCGCTCTGGTTTTCGTTGCCCTTGGTCACGCGCGTGTAGGGCGGCTCTTCCGCTTTCCAGTTCAGGCCCTCCCTGGCCAGCGCGGTGACGCCGCCGGAATGCGCGTGGAACCACGCGTAGGGCAGCTCCCCGCCGGAGGAGAGCACCAGGCCGCGCGTCGCGTCCACCGCGTCGCGCACGCGCTGGTTGACGGCGGAGGCGTCGTATGCCTGCGCTTCTTCAATGTCCGTGGAAATATCGGCGCCTTCGTAGCGGGATTCTTTTTCGGCCATGAACTTGAGCACAAACGTGCGCGCCAGGATGGCCTGGGCCTTGAGCGCCTCCATGGGCCAGTCGTTCTTCATCTCGCCGGCCAGCACGCCGTACAGATACGTCTCCAGCGGCATGGTTTCTATCCGCTCGTGCTCGGTGACATACACGTTCACAAGCGGCGCCCCGTCCTCATAGGCATCCACCTTTTGCGGCATCGGCGGCACGGACGCCGTATCCGGCGCGTCGGACCGCGCTGTACAACCCGCCAGCAGGCCGGCCAGCAGACAAACCACGATTCCACGAAACAGACGCATAGCATCCCTTCCCTTCCTTTTCCAGCCAGTGTGCGCAGAAAATTTGAAAAATATGTAAAGGGGCAAAATGCATCCCTGCCGGGGCCGCGACTCACTCCTGCGCCGCCTGTCAGGCTTTGCGGCCCGTGCGTGCAGTCCGGCGCGCCGCCGCCTGCACCCGCCCGCAAAATTCCCGCGCTTGCGCGCGCGTGCGAGCGTTGCAAAATGCGGGAATTTGTTCTATGATAAATCGTAACAAAACCATACGGGGGGAGAACGCGTATGCGTGAAATCAGCGCGCAGGCGGTGGCGGACGAAGTCAAACGCCTGTTTCTGGAAGCCAGCTTCTGCATAGGCCCGGATGTGGAAGCCGCCGTTTCCGCCGGCATCAAGGCGGAGCCTTCGCCGGCCGGCCGGGCCGCGTTGGAACAGATTCTGGAGAACTACCATATCGCCCGCGACGAGCGCGTCGCTATCTGCCAGGACACGGGAATGGCCGTGATTTTTGCCGAGGTGGGGCAGGACGCGCACATCGTGGGCGGTTCTTTTGAGGAAGCGGTGAACGCCGGCGTGCGCGCCGCCTATGACGAGGGCTATCTGCGCAAGTCCGTGGTCGCCGAGCCGCTCTTTGCGCGCGTCAACACCCGCGACAATACGCCCGCCATTGTGCATACGCGCCTGGTCCCGGGAGACCGGATTTCCCTGCTGGCGACGCCCAAGGGCTTTGGCAGCGAGAACATGAGCCGGGTGAAGATGCTGGTGCCCGCCGACGGCGTGGAGGGCGTCAAGCGCTTCGTCGTGCAGACCGTGGTCGAGGCCGGCCCCAACCCCTGCCCGCCCGTCATCGTGGGCGTGGGCGTGGGCGGCACCCTGGAAAAGGCCGCGCTGATGGCCAAGCGCTGCACCGCGCGCCCGGTCGGCAGCCATCACGACGACCCGCGCTACGCGGCGCTGGAGGCGGAGCTGCTGGAGGCCATCAACGCCACGGGCGTGGGCCCTGCGGGCACGGGCGGGCGCGTCACCGCGCTGGCGGTCCATATCGACTACTACCCCACGCATATCGCGGGACTGCCCGTGGCGGTCAACATGTGCTGCCATGCCGCGCGTCACGCGCAGGCCATCCTGTAAGGGCGGGAGGTGAATACAAGCATGAAAAGACTTACGCTGCCCCTTTCCCGCGAAGACGCGCTCTCCCTGCGCGCCGGCGACACGGTTCTGCTCAGCGGCACGCTGTATACCGGGCGCGACGCCGCGCACAAGCGCCTGGTGGCGCTGCTGGAGGAAGGAAAGCCCCTGCCCTTCCCGATAGAGGGACAGACCATCTACTACGTCGGTCCCGCTCCCGCGCGGCCCGGCAGGCCGGTAGGCCCCGCAGGCCCGACGACCAGCTATCGGATGGACGCCTATACCCCCGCGCTGCTGCGCTGCGGCCTGCGCGCGATGATTGGAAAGGGCAGGCGCTCGCCGCAGGTCGTCGCGGCGATGAAGGAAGCGGGCGCGGTATACTTTGGCGCTACGGGCGGCGCGGCCGCGTTGATTTCGCGCGCCATTGTTTCCGCCGAGGTGGTCTGCTACGAGGACCTGGGCGCGGAGGCGGTGCACCGCTTTGAGGTGCGCGATTTTCCGGCCGTGGTGCTCATCGACAGCCAGGGCAACGACCTGTACGAAATCGGACCGGAAAAATACCGACTGTAATGGCAGGCCGGACAAATATTTCCGGACTTTACCGGGAGTCGCCGCGAATTCGATTGACTTTTCCCCAATGTTTTATACAATATAAGGAGCCGCGCAAAGCGGCGCAAGGGGAGTTGGAGGAAATATGGACAAGCCGAAAAAAACGCTGGTCATCGGGGTCATTGGAGCGGACGTGCATGCGGTGGGCATCCAGATTCTGAACTACGCATTCACCGAGGCGGGGTTTAACGTAATCAACCTGGGCGTGATGGTTTCGCAGGAGGAGTACATCGAAGCGGCCATCGAGTCCAACGCCGACGCGATTGTCGTCTCTTCGCTGTACGGGCACGGCGAACTGGATTGCCGCGGACTGCGCGAAAAATGCGACGAAGCGGGACTGACGGACATTTTGCTGTATGTGGGCGGCAATATCGTCGTGGGCAAGCAGCCCTTCGAAGAGGTGGAAAAGCGTTTCCACGAGATGGGCTTCAACCGCGTCTTCGGCCCGGGCACCGCGCCGGAAACCACCATTGCGGCGCTGAAGGAAGACCTGCTGGGAGAAAAGCCATGAATCCCGTGCTGCTCATTGATTTCGGCTCCACCTACACGAAGGTGACGGCTGTGGATACCGACGCGCCGGCCATTCTGGGCACGGCGTCGAGCTATACCACGGTGGAGACGGACGTGGGCGAGGGGCTGGACAAGGCGTTGGCGCTGCTGCAGGAAAAGACCGGTCCGCTGGCGTTTGCCGCGCGCTATGCCTGTTCCAGCGCGGCGGGCGGTCTGCGGATGATTGCCTGCGGCCTGGTGCCGTCGCTGACCGTGGAAGCCGCCCGGCGCGCGGCGCTGGGCGCGGGCGCCAAGGTCATCCGGGTGTACAGCTATCAGCTGACGGAGTCGGATGTCGGGGAAATCGGCGCGCTGAAGCCGGACATCCTGCTTTTGACCGGCGGGACGGACGGGGGCAACAGCGCCAATATCCTGCAAAACGCGCAGATGCTCGCGCAGACGGACGGGGATTTTCCCATCATCATCGCGGGCAACCGCGTCGCCGCGCCGCAGTGCGTGCGGCTGCTGCAGGACAGCGCGCATGAAACCATCGTCAGCGAAAACGTCATGCCCGTCTTTAACACGCTCAACATCGGCCCGGTACAGGATACCATCCGCAAGCTCTTTTTGCGGCGCATCGTGCGGGCCAAGGGCCTGACGCATCAGCAAAGCCTGCTCAACGGCATCATGATGCCCACCCCGTCCGCGGTCATGCGCGCGCTGACGCTGCTGGCGGACGGTCCGGAGGGCCGGCGGGGCCTGGGCGATTTGGTGGCGGTGGACCTGGGCGGGGCGACCACGGATGTGTATTCCATTGCGGACGGCCTGCCGACGGGCGCGTCCACCATCCTGCGCGGGCTGCCCGAGCCGCATGCGAAGCGAACCGTGGAAGGGGATATCGGCATGCGCTACAGCGCCCGGGGCGTCCTGGAGGCGGCGGGCCTGCCCAGGCTGTGCGCGCTGTCCGGGCTGTCCGAAGACGCGGTGGAGGCCCTGCTGGCGCGCATCGAGGCTTCGCCGGGCATCCTGCCCGAGCCGGGCAGCGACCTGAAGCGGCTGGATTTTGCGCTGGCGACGGCGGCTATCGAGACGGGGCTGACGCGCCATGCGGGCACCATCGAACAGGTGTTTACGCCCGCGGGCATGGTGTTCCAGCAGACCGGCAAGGACTTGACCGGGGTAGAAATCCTGCTGATGACCGGCGGCGCGCTGGTGTTCAGCGGGGAGGCCGAGCGCATTGCGCAGCAGGCGCTGGCCGGCGTGGAGGACCCGTCCTCCCTCAAGCCGCGCGACGCGCGCGTGGTGCTGGACCGGCAGTATATTCTGGCGGCCATGGGCCTGCTGTGCGAGCAGTATCCCGAAGCCGCTTTTGACATCATGTGCCAAGAATTCCTCAAGCAAAAAGGAGCGTAAGCTATGGAAACCATCAACAAACGCATCGAAGAGGGCGCCTTTTTCGCCCAGCGCCAGGAAGTGCTGGCGCAATGGCCCACCGGCGCGCAGGTTGACCTGGAGGAAGCCGTCGCCTACCAGAAGGCCAT
The DNA here is from genome assembly GCA_018713305.1 of Candidatus Avichristensenella intestinipullorum. GTDB lineage: Bacteria > Bacillota > Clostridia > Christensenellales > Aristaeellaceae > Avichristensenella > Avichristensenella intestinipullorum. The sequence goes on along the minus strand of DVFI01000122.1, from coordinate 35,758 downwards.
CCCGGAAAGCAAGCGCTTTTCCGGCAAGCTGCGCGACGCGGCCAAGCGCGGCGTTACCCTCATCCAGCCGCGCGCGGGCGTTCCGCTTATCGACAAGCATATCGAGCTGCTGCAGCATCTGGAAACGGCGGGCGAGGCGGATTTGCTTCCCACCACCATTGACAGCTATACCCGCCTGAACCGCTACCGCGAGGCGGAGCGCGGCATCCGCGAGAGCGCGGCGCTCGGCAAGGCCATGCTCAACGGCTTCCCCGCAGTCAACCATGGCGTGAGCGGCTGCCGGCGCGTGACCGAGGCGGTGGCCTCTCCGGTGCAGGTGCGCCACGGCACGCCCGACGCCCGGCTGCTGGCGGAAATCACGCTGGCGGGCGGCTTCACCAGCTATGAAGGCGGCGGCATTTCCTATAATATCCCCTATTGCAAAAACGTGCCCATGGAAAAGACCATTGCCGACTGGCAGTATGTCGATCGCCTGACCGGGTACTACGAGGAGCACGGCGTTTCCATCAACCGCGAGCCCTTCGGCCCCCTGACCGGCACGCTCGTGCCGCCCTGCATTTCCCATGCCGTGGCGATTCTGGAAGCGCTGCTGGCCGCCGAACAGGGCGTGAAGAACATTACCGTCGGCTATGGCCAGTGCGGAAACCTGACCCAGGACGTGGCGGCCATCCGCTCGCTGGAGCTGCTGACGGGCGAGTATCTGCAGCGCTACGGATATCAGTGCGAGGTCACCACGGTGCTGCACCAGTGGATGGGCGGCTTCCCGCAGGATGAGGCCAAGGCGTTCGGCGTCATTGCCTGGGGAAGCGCGGTGGCCGCGCTGTCGAAGGCGACCAAGGTCATTGTCAAGTCCCCCCACGAGGCCATCGGCGTGCCCACGGCGGAAGCCAACGCGCAGGGCCTGCGCTGCACCCGCCAGGTCATCTCCATGCTGGCGGACCAGCGCTTTGAAGGCGGCGAGCACCTGCAGGCCGAAATGGATATCATCTGCGAGGAAACCCGCTGCATCCTGGAAAAGACGCTGGAGCTGGGCGAGGGCGACTGGGCGCTGGGCACCGTCCGCGCGTTCCAGGCGGGCGTGCTGGACATCCCCTTCGCGCCCAGCCGCATCACCGCCGGCAAAATCCTGCCCGCGCGCGACAACGACGGCGCCGTGCGCCTGCTGGGCACCGGCGCGCTGCCGTTTACGCAGTCGCTCAAGGATTTCCATCGCGAAAAGATTGAGGAGCGGGCCCGGGCGGAACACCGTGCGCCGAGCTTCCAGATGGTCACCGACGATATTTACGCCATCAGCAAGGGCCGCCTGGTCGGCCGGCCGCGCTGAGGCGATAGGACGCAAGGAGGCATTGCCATGAAAATTACCAGGGTTATCTGCGCGCCGGGGCGCACGGGTTTCTTCTTCGACGACCAGAAGGCCATCAAGCAGGGCGCGCAGGCGGACGGCGCGACGTATCGCGGCGACCCCGCCACGCCCGGCTTTTCCGCCGTGCGCCAGGCGGGCGAGGCCATCTCCGTCCTGCTGGTGCTGGAAAACGGAGATATTGGCTGGGGCGATTGCGCGGCGGTGCAGTATTCCGGCGCGGGCGGGCGCGACCCGCTGTTCCTGGCCGAGGATTTCATTCCCGTCATTGAGCGGGTCGTGGCGCCGGCGCTGGTGGGCGAGGAGGCGGACGGCTTCCGCCGCCTGTGCGAGAAGCTGGAATCCCTGCGCGTGGACGGCAAGATGCTGCATACGGCCATTCGCTACGGCGTCTCCCAGGCCATCCTGGACGCGGTGGCGCGCGCCTCGCGGCTGAACATGTGCGACGTGGTGGCCAAGGAATACGGCCTGACCGTATCCAATCACATGCTGCCCATCTTCACCCAGTCCGGCGACAGCCGCTATGACAATGTCGATAAGATGATTATGAAGCACGCGCAGGTGCTGCCCCACGGGCTTATCAACAACATGCAGACCAAGCTGGGCGCGGACGGCGGCATCCTGCTGGAGTACGTCGGCTGGCTGCGAGACCGCATTGCGGCCCTGCGCCTGGATGCGTCCTATCGGCCCGTCCTGCACATCGACTGCTACGGCACCATCGGCCAGGCGTTCGGCCATGACAACTACGAGGCGATGGCCGATTACTGCGCCCGCCTGGAAGAGGCGGCCAAGCCGTTCCATCTGCGCATCGAAGGCCCCATGGACGCGGGCGAGCGCGAACAGCAGATGATTGACCTGCGGGAGCTGACGGCGCTGCTGGACAAGCGCGGTATCCAAGTGGAGCTGGTGGCGGACGAATGGTGCAATACCTTTGAGGACGTGCGCTATTTCGCCGACAACCGCGCCGGCCATATGATTCAGGTCAAGACGCCGGACCTGGGCTCCATCCACAACACGGCGGAAGCCGTCCTCTACTGCAAGCAGAAGGGCGTGGGCGCCTACCAGGGCGGCACCTGCAACGAGACCGACCGCTCCGCGCAGGTCTGCGTGCAGGTGGCCATGGCCACGAAGCCCGTGCAGATTCTGGCAAAGCCGGGCATGGGCGTGGACGAAGGCTATATGATTGTCTACAACGAAATGCAGCGCATTCTGGCCCTGCGCGGCGCGGGCGTGGGCGTGGCGTAAGCGGAAAGGAGCAGCACCATGCGAGAAGAATTTCGTATCCTTTCGACCACAGCCATCCTCGGCTATGGCTTCCCGCTCGCTTCCTTTGAAGCGGGCATGGCCCGAAAGCCCCATCTGATTGCGGTGGACGCGGGCTCGAGCGACCCCGGTCCCTACTACCTGGGCGCGGGCGTGAGCTTTACGGACCGCGGAGCGGTCAAGCGCGACCTGGAAATCATGCTCTGCGCGGCGGTAGAGCACCACATCCCCGTGGTCATCGGCACGGCGGGCGGCAGCGGCGCGGACAGCCATGTGGCCTGGTGCCGCGAAATTGTCGAAGAAATTGCGCGCGAGCGCAACCTGCACTTCCCCATGGCCGTCATCGGCGCGCAGATTCCCAAGGACACGGTCCGCAAGGCCATGCGGGAGGGCCGCGTAAAGCCGCTGGAGCCGGCGCCGGAGCTGACGGAAGAGAACCTGGAGGCGACGACCTGCATCGTGGGCCAGATGGGCATGGAACCCATCATCCGCGCGCTGGACGAGGGCGCGCAGGTGGTGCTGGCCGGCCGCGCCTACGACCCGGTCTGCTTTGCGGCCGCGGCGGTGCGCGCGGGGTATGACCGCGCGCTGGCGACCCATCTGGGCAAAATCCTGGAGTGCGCGTCCATTGCGGCGACGCCGGGCAGCGGCTCGGACTGCATGTTCGGATACCTCGGCGAGGACTATTTCCGCCTGGAGCCCCTTAACCCCGTGCGCAAGTGCACGACGCTGTCCGTGGCGGCGCATACGCTCTATGAAAAGACCAACCCCTACGTCCTGCCGGGTCCGGGCGGCTCCCTGGATTTGCGCGAGACCACGTTCGAGCAGGAAACCGACAGCATTACCATCGTGCGCGGCAGCAAGTTCATGCCCAGCCATCCGTACACCATCAAGCTGGAGGGCTCGCGCTGCATCGGGTTCCGCACGGTGTCCATCGCGGGCACGCGCGACCCGGTCATGCTGCAGGAAATCGACAACATCATCGCGGGCGTGCGCGAGCGCGTGGCGGACAACTTCCGCGAAGCGGGCCTGGAATACACGCTCAACTTCACCGTCTACGGCCGCAACGGCGTCATGGGCGGTCTGGAGCCCACGCCGGTCATCGACGGGCATGAGCTGGGCATCGTGATAGAAGCGGTCGCCGACACGCAGGCGCATGCGGATACCATCTGCGCCTTTGCCCGGTCGACCATGCTCCACTATGGATATGAAGGCCGCCGCGCCACGGCGGGCAACCTGGCCTTCCCCTATTCGCCCAGCGACTTCCATGCGGGAGAGGTCTATGTATTCAGCGTCTATCACCTCATCGAAGTAGACGACCCGTGCGAGCTGTTCCCCATTGACATTGTGCGGCTGTAAGGCGCCGGAAAAGGAGGGCTATGGGATGCGAGTGAAACTGACGGATATCGCGGGCATCATCCGCAGCAAAAATTCGGGGCCGTATGAGCTGACCATGGATATCATGTTCAAGACCCGGGAGTGGTATGAGCGCGTGCGCGACGCGGGCGCAATCAACGAGGACGTGGTGTGCCGCCTGTACCGCATTACGCCGGATAAAATCATCAATATCGTGCATTTTGAACCGGCCAACGCCATCAAGATTACCATCGTGCGGCCGATTTGCTCCGGCAATCTGGGCGAGACGGACGTGTATGGCGCGCAGCAGCATGCGCCGCTGCTGGGGCTGGAAATGGACGTGTAGGCGGGCGGGGCCTTTCCGCCCCCCCCGGCAGCTTTGGAACGGTCTGCGGCCCCGGCGCAAATGCCGGGGCCGCTTCCATCGTCGACAAAGTCCGGTCAAACTCCCTGCTCCCACCCGGCGGACGGCGTGCGCGTCCGCTTCTTGCATGCCGGCAGGCAAACGCCCGGCGCCGCGCCTCCGCCTTCCCATGACGAGCGCCTCGCCCGGGCGGGCGCCGTCCGGCGCTCAGCGCGCCTTGCGCGAGGCGAGCTTCATGCGCTGTTCATGGCTGAGCACGCGCTTGCGCATGCGCAGGGATTTGGGCGTAACCTCCAGCAGCTCGTCGTCCGCGATAAATTCCAGGCATTCCTCCAGCGAAAGCGCCTTGACCGATACCAGGCGCAGGCTGTCCTCCGCCGAGGCGGCGTTGCGCGTGTTGGTGACGTGCTTTTTGCGGCAGACGTTCACGTCGATGTCTCCCGGCCGGGAGGACGCGCCCACAATCATGCCCGCATAGACCGCCATGCCCGGCCCGATAAACAGCGTGCCGCGGTCCTGCGCGCCGTACAGGCCGTAGCTGGTCGCTTCGCCCGTTTCAAAGGCGACCAGCGCGCCGACCGTGCGCATGGGCAGGTCGCCCTTATAGGGCGCGTATCCCTCGAACACCGCGGACATGATGCCCTCGCCGCGCGTGTCCGTCATAAATTCCGACCGGTACCCAAACAGCCCGCGCGAGGGCACCAGAAACTCCAGGCGCACGCGCTCCGCGCCGCTCATATGCTCCAGAACGCCCCTGCGACGTCCGATTTTTTCAATGACGGCGCCGGCATAGGCCTGCGGCACGTCCGCCACCATGCGCTCCATGGGCTCGCACCGCTGGCCGTCGATGTCCCGCATGAGCACCTCGGGCTTGGATACCTGCAATTCGTATCCCTGCCGCCGCATGGTCTCAATCAGAATCGACAGATGCAGCTCGCCCCGGCCGGACACGAGGAACGTATCGGGGCTGGCGGATTCCTCCACGCGCAGGGAGACGTCCGTCTGCAGCTCGCGCATCAGGCGCGCGCGCAGGTGGCGGCTGGTGACGTAATCGCCCTCGCGGCCGGCAAAGGGGCTGTCGTTGACGGAAAACGCCATGCGCACGGTCGGCTCGGAGATGCGCACAAAGGGCAGCGGCTCGGGACAGGACGGGTCGCACACCGTGTCGCCGATGTTAATGGCCCCTATGCCCGACAGCGCCACGATATCCCCCATGCCTACCGACTCGACCTCCACGCGCTTGAGCCCGTCGAACGTATACAGGCCCGCCAGCCTGGCCGGCGGCGTAGCCCCTTCCTCGCCGTAGGCGCATTTGACCGCCTGCATGCCTGCCGTCAACGTGCCCCGCTCCACGCGGCCGATGCCGATGCGGCCCACATACTCGCTGTAATCAATCGTGGAAATCAGCACCTGGGCCGGCCCTTCGGCGTCGCCTGCCGGGGCGGGAATATGCGCCACGATGGCGTCCAGCAGGGGGGTCAAATCCCGGCCGGGCTGTTTCCAGTCCAGCGTGGCCGTGCCCTGGCGGGCGGACGCATAGAGAATGGGCCTGTCCAGCTGCTCCTCCGGCGCGTCCAGCTCGATGAGCAGGTCGAGCACCTCGTCCACAACCTCTTCGCAGCGCGCGTCGGGCCTGTCCACCTTGTTGATGCACACCAGCACCGGCAGCTTCAGCTCCAGCGCCTTGCGCAGCACAAAGCGGGTCTGGGGCATGGGGCCCTCAAAGGCGTCCACCAGCAGCATGACGCCGTCCACCATCTTCAGCACCCGCTCCACCTCGCCGGAAAAATCCGCGTGACCGGGCGTATCGACAATGTTGATTTTGACGCCCTTCCAATGGATGGCGGTGTTCTTGGCCAGGATGGTAATGCCGCGCTCCCGTTCCAGGTCGCCGGAATCCATAACGCGCTCGGCGACCTGCTGGTTCTGGCGGAACGTGCCGCTCTGGCGCAGCATGCCGTCGACCAGCGTGGTCTTGCCGTGGTCGACATGGGCGATGATGGCAATGTTGCGGATATCGTTGCGGGTGGTCATGGGCGATGTCTTCCTTTCCGGTCAAAAGGCGGCTTTGGCGGTCTCGGCCAGCCGCAGCCCCTTGTTGTTCTCTTCCGCCCAGCGAATGGACCATTCGTTCTGGAACAGCAGCACGAAGCGGTCGAAACGGTCCTGGGCCACGACGGTCGTGGAGGACAGGCGCAGCGCGTCCGGCTCCACGGGGCTTTCCTCCATCCAGCGCACGAAGCGGAACTCCAGCGGTTCGCGGCGGATTTCCACGCCGTATTCGGTGCGCAGGCGGTGCTCCAGCACGTCGAATTGCAAAACGCCCACCACGCCGACAATCAGCTCCTCCCGGCCGATTTCCGGGCGCTTGAAGGTCTGAATGGCGCCCTCCTCGGAAAGCTGCAGGACGCCCTTGACAAACTGCTTGCGCTTCATGCTGTCCAGCGGGCTTACGCGCGCGAAAAACTCCGGCGCGAACACGGGGATGCCCTCGTAGTGCAGCTTTTTGCCCAGCGCCAGCGTATCCCCCAGGCGGAATACGCCCGGGTCGAACAGGCCGATGATGTCGCCGGGATAGGCGCGCTCCACGCTTTCCCGCTCGTCGGCCATGAACTGCTGCGGCTGCTTGAGCTGCAGCGGCTTGTCCGTGCCGCTGTGCCAGACGGTCATGCCCTTTTCAAACACGCCCGAACAGACGCGCAAAAACGCCAGCCTGTCGCGGTGCGCGGGGTTCATGTTGGCCTGAATTTTGAAGATGAAGCCGCTGAACGCGGGCTCCGCCGGGTCTACGTATCCTTCCTCGGCCAGGCGCGGCTGCGGCATGGGCGCAAAGCGCAGGAAGCGTTGGAGAAAAGGCTCCACGCCGAAGTTGGATACCGCGCTGCCGAAGAACATCGGCGTCAGCTCGCCCCGGCGGACGGCCGCCTCGTCGAACGCGTCGCCGGCCACGTCCAGCAGCTCCATTTCCTCGCGCAGGCGGCGGATATAGTGTTCCTCCAGCGCGCCCTCCAGCGCGGGGTCGTCCAGCCCGATTTCATAGGCTTCCACGCGCCGCTTGCCATGGTCGCCCGCCTCGTACAGCTCCACCGTGCGGGTGTCCCGATGGCAGACGCCCTGAAAATCGCCGTCCACGCCGATGGGCCAGTTGAGCGGGCAGGCGCGAATGCCCAGCACCTGTTCCAGCTCTTCCATCAGCGCGAAGGGGTCCTTGGCGGCGCGGTCCATCTTGTTGACAAAGGTAAAGATGGGAATGCCCCGCAGGCGGCAGACCTTAAAGAGCTTGATGGTCTGCGCTTCCACGCCGCGCGCCGCGTCAATGAGCATGACGGCGCTGTCGGCCGCCACCAGCACGCGGTAGGTATCCTCGGAGAAATCCTGGTGGCCCGGGGTATCCAGAATGTTGATGCGGCAGCCGTCAAAGTCAAACTGCATGGCGCTGGACGTGACGGAAATGCCGCGCTGCTTTTCGATTTCCATCCAGTCGCTGGTCGCATATTTTTCCGCCTTGCGCGCCTTGACCGAACCGGCCTGGCGTATCGCCCCGCCATAGAGCAGCAGCTTTTCGGTCAGCGTGGTCTTGCCCGCGTCGGGATGCGAAATGATGGCGAACGTGCGTCGGCGGGCGATTTCCGCCTCCAGGGCCTGGATATCCGCGGGATTCTCCTGCTGCATGGGCATCCTCCTTAGGTGCGATTCACAAACATTTATTTTACCGCGGGCCGGAAGGGTTGTCAAACCCAACGGAGCGGGAACCCCGGTCGGCAGGGGCGCGCGCTATATCTCCGTGCGAACGGATTGCTTCTCCTCGGCCGACTGAAACGCCGCCTCTATCACCTGCAGAACGCGGCGGACCTCCTGGTGCGTGACCAGGATGGGCTCCCTGCCGTCCAGGGCGGCGCAGAAGTTGCGGTAAAAATCGTGAACGTCGCTGACGGGCCGGTCGGCCTCATGGATGTCGAGGGTCCGCTCGTCCCGGGGCGCCATGGTCTTGGTGATGCCCGCGGCGGCCTGCACCGGCATGACGTCTTTTTCGTTCCAGGCCTTCAGGAAAGCCACCTGCGCGTTTTGCCGCCAGTCCTCAATCTTCGCGCTGCCCCTTTCGCACAGCATATAGAAGCGGGGCAGGGCAAGGAAATGATAGGTGCCGACCTCAAGATAGGCGGTCTTCCCGCTTTCAAAATCCAGATGCAGCCTGAAGCCGTCGTCCACCTCGGCGCAGGTGATGTGCGTCTGGTCACAGCAGACGCGGACGATTTTCTCCCGGACAATCTGAAGCGCCTGGTCTATCAGGTGAACGCCCCAGTCCAGCAGCATGCCGCCGCCCTCCGCTCTGACGCGGCGCCAGTCGCTGGGGATTCCGCGGGAGCCGTGGATACGGGATTCCAGACGAATCACCCCGCCGATTTCGCCCGACGCCGCCATGCGCTTTATCGCCAGATAATCCACGTCCCACCGCCTGTTTTGATGCACCGTAAAGAGCTTGCCCGCCCTGGCGGCGGCGGAGGTCATCTCATCAAAGGCCGCGCAGGACATTTCCACCGGCTTTTCGCAAACTACGTTCTTGCCCGCTTCCAGGGCCTTGACGGCCAGCGCCTTGTGGGAGGCGTTGGGCGTGGCAATCACGACGGCCTCCACCTTTTCGTCCGCCAGCACCGCCTCCAGGGAGGGATAGGCAAACATGCCGTGCCGCTCGGCCGCTTTGTTTTTCGCTTCGTCTATGTCGTAAACGCCGGCAAGCGCGGCGACATCGCTGGCAAGTATCTGCCTGGCGTGCCAACCGCCCTGTCCGCCATAGCCTATGACCGCGAACGTTCTTTTCTTCATGATGACCATTCCTGACTTTTTCAGAATCTGCCGGCGAGCGCCCGCGGCATGGCGGGTTCCGCCAGGGACATGCAAGACAACCGGTTTTGAATCATAGTACAAAGCCCCTGCTTTGTCAAGCCGTCGGCTGCGCTGCCATGGCGAAGCGCGGGCAGGGGGCGGGGAACGGTCCGCGCGGCGGCCATGTGCGCAACAAAAAGGCCCCCGGATTTCCGGCGGCCCGCGAAGCTGATTTATTCCTGCATCATCACGCGGCGAATCTGCGCGCCCAACGCCGAAAGCCTTTCTTCCAGCTTTTCATAGCCCCGGTCGATATACTGGGGATTGCCGATTTCCGTATCGCCGCTGGCCATCAGGCCCGCGATGACCAGCGCCGCGCCCGCGCGCAAATCGCTGGCGTACACCGGCGCGCCCAGCAGGCCCGGCATGCCCTCGATAACCGCCATGCGGTCGGAGATATGCGCCCGCGCGCCCATGCGAAGCATTTCGTCCAGGTGCTTAAACCGCTTGTCAAAGATGGTTTCCACCACCGTGCTGGTTCCGGACGCCGTGGTCAGCAGCGCGCTCATGGGCTGCTGCAGGTCGGTCGGGAAGCCGGGGTACGCCTGCGTTTTGATGTTGACCGCCCGATGGCCGCCCAGGGAGCGCACGCGGATGACGTCGTCCTGCTCGTCCACGCGCACGCCCATCTCCAGCAACTTGGCCGACAGCGCCTCCATATGCGCCGGGATGCAGCCGTGCAGCGTCACATCCCCCTGCGTGGCCGCGGCCGCAATCATCAGCGTGCCGGTTTCAATCTGGTCGGGAATGACCGTATAGGTGCAGCCGTGCAGGCGCTGCGTGCCGCGGATGCGGATAACGTCCGTGCCCGCGCCGCGGACGCGCGCGCCCATGCTGTTGAGAAAGTTGGCCGTATCGACGACGTGCGGCTCCTTGGCGGCGTTGAAAATCATGGTGTTGCCCTGCGCGCGCGCGGCGGCCAGCATGACGTTGATGGTGCCTCCCACGGTGACGCAGTCCAGGAACACCTCCGTGCCCACCAGGCCCGTGGTGCGCGCTTCGACCATGCCGTAGCGGTCGTCCACCTCCGCGCCCAGCGCCCGGAAGCCTTTGATGTGCTGGTCGATGGGCCGGGCGCCGATTTCACAGCCGCCCGGATAGGGAATCGCTCCCTCGCCCACCCGGCCCAGCAGCGCGCCCAGCAGATAGTACGAGCCGCGCAGCTTCCGGCACAGTTCGGGCGCGGGCCGATGGCTAGTCAGCTGGCGCGGGTCAATGGTCGCGTTGCGCCCGCTGCGCTGAATGCGCGCGCCCAGGCGGCGCATCAGCTCCAAGAGCACATGCACGTCTTCAATGTCCGGCAGGTTTTCCAGCGTGACCGGCTCGTCGCACAGAAGCGCCGCGCTCAGCACGGCCAGGGACGTGTTCTTCCCCCCGCGCACCTGCACGTCGCCACGGAGCGGATGGCCGCCATGAATGACGAGCTTTTCCACAAATGGCATGGGCTTCCTCCTAATGGCAGGCGCCGCACTGGCAACCGGCGGAATGGCTGTCGTGGCCGCAGCCGGCGCAGCTGGAGCAGTCGCCCGAACAGCCCGCGCCGCGCCCGGCGGAGGAGCCGGCCATGCCGAACAGGCAGGCGCCTTCGTATGCGCGCGACACCTCGCCCCCGCACTTTTCGCAGCGCACATCGTCCATGCGGGACAAAGTCACCAGCGCGTCAAATACCGCGCCGCACGTCTTGCAGCGATACTTCAAAAGGGGCATGGCCAACCCTCCATGATTCGACAGGATTTTTAGCCCATATAGTATACACGATTCCGTCCCGCCGCGCAACCCGCGCGCCGCTTACTCAAACGCCGAAGCGATTTGCCTGAGCAGCGAGATGATGCCGATTTTCTGCGGACAGCGGCTTTCGCACCGGCCGCAGGCGATACAGTCGGAAGCCTTGCCGTGGCCGCTGGTGCGCATCCCATAGCCGCCCCGGTTGGCCACGCCGTACATCGTCCGCTCGTTGTCCAGGGCAATCAGGCCCGGGATGGGGATGTCCCGGGGACAGTTTTCCGTGCAATACCGGCAGTCCGTGCAGGGCGTCGTGGGGATGGCGCGCAGCGTTTCGCGCACGCGGCGCAGCGTTTCCTGTTCCGCGCGCGTCAGCGGGACAAAGGACTGCATGGTGTCCAGGTTTTCTTCCATTTGCGCCAGCGTGGACATGCCGCTGAGCACCGTGACCACGCCTTCCAGCGAGGCCGCAAAGCGCAGCGCCCAAGAGGCGCACGACCAGCCGGGCTGCGCCGCTTCCATCAGCGCGCGCGCCTGGCCGCCCAGGTTGGCCAGCATGCCGCCGCGCACCGGCTCCATGATGACCACGCGCTTGCCGTGCCTGCGCGCCGTTTCATAGCACAGGCGCGCCTGCACCTTCTCGTCTTCCCAGTCCATATAGTTCAGCTGCAGCTGCACAAACTCCATCTGCGGATGCTCGGTCAGGATTTTATCCAGCACGTCGGCGGTATCGTGGAACGAAAAGCCCACATGCCGCGCCAGGCCCTGCGCCTGTTTCTCCAGCAGAAAATCCCACGCGCCCAGCTTGTCAAGCGCCTCCAGGCGCGACTGGCCGAGGCTGTGCAGCAGGTAAAAGTCAAAATATCCCGCGCCTGTGCGTTCCAGCTGCGTGTCGAACACGCGCTGCATATCTTCCGGCTTTTCCAGCGCCCAGGGCGGCAATTTCGTCGCCAGCAGGAACGATTCCCGCGGATGGCGCGCCGTCAACGCGCGCCCCACGCACGCTTCGCTCTGGCTGTTCATATAGCCGTAGGCGGTATCCACATAACGAAATCCGCGCGCCAGGAACAGGTCGACCATCTTTTCCACCTGTTCCATGTCAATTTGGCCGTCGTCCCGCTTCGGCAGGCGCATCATGCCAAACCCCAGCTTCGGCACATTCCAGTCCTGCGTTTCCTGCATGTTGCCCATCCCTTCTTGTCCTCTGTTTTCCCCATTATAATACAAAAGCGCGGGGAATGCCAACCCCACGCCCTTTTCCGCATTCTTTCCGAAAGGCGGCTGCATGCCGAAAGAGACTATCGCTTCCCGCACAGCCATTCAAACACCGGAAGCATCGTCTCGCCCATCTGCTCCGGATGCCACTGCAGCAACAGCACATCCTTGCCCTCCACCGCCTCAATGACGCCGTCGGAGGCGCGCGCCGCAATGGTCAGCCCTTCGCCGGGCTTATCGATGGCCTGATGATGGCTGCTGTTCACGGCCGTCGCCCCGGCGCCCAGGAGCGAGGCGAGCAGCGTGCCTTCCAGGATGGTCGCCGGATGACGGCCGGTGATGTTGCCGCTGTGCCAGAGCACGGGGTCAAACGCGTCGGGCAGGTGCTGATGCAGCGTGCCGCCCAGGTACACGTTGGCCACCTGGCATCCGCGGCAAATGCCCAGGATGCGCTTGCCCGCCGCCCGGAACGCCTGCATCAGCAGCCGGTCGGACAGGTCGCGGGCCGGGTCGTCATACGAGCAGGCCGGATGGGGCTCCTGGCCGAAATACGAGGCGGGCAAATCGGCTCCGCCGGGCAGGAGCAGCGCGTCGAATGCCTGCGCGTACGCCTCCGCCTCCGCTTCCTCCGCGGCGCAGGCCACCGCGCCCAGCGCGCCCACCGCGCGCACGGCTCGCAGATACGAGCGCTGGCCGCGCATGCTATCCTTGTCACATCCGGCTGCGACCAGAATACGTTGAATCATGTTGGTTCCTCCTTTTTCTTCTCTGAATTATCCAGTACGCCAAAGCGCCCGCCGCACACAGACCGATGACCAACAGCACGCCCAGCGTATAATCCTTCAAAAACCGGTCGATGGCTTCCAGGTTGCGGCCCAGGATATGGCCGACATAGAAAAAAACGAGGTTATGCAGCACGGAAGACACCGTGATGGCGCCCATGCCCAGCGCGCGCGGATAATGCAGAACGCCTCCCAGCAGAACCACCAGCGTGTTGACCCCGGGGATAAACTTGCAGACCGCCAGAAGCCCCACGCCGAACTTCTTATACTTGTTTTCCACCTCGCCGCGCTTTTCCAGCGGCATGATGCGCGCGATAAAGGGCACGGAAAAAATCCGCCGGTTCAGCCGGTAGCCGAGCTCAAACAGCGCCAGCGACGTCGCTATGGTCGCCGTCAGATAGCCCAGCAGCGCCGCCCAGGCCGTGCCGCCGGCGCCCCCGAGGCATCCCCCGAAGACGAGGACGGAATCCCCCGGATAGGGCGGAAAGACGATCTGCAAAAACCCCGACAGGAAGAAAAAGCCATACACAAGCAGGGGCGACAGGTCGTCGATATGCAGCAACAGGTTTTCCACAAAAGCCTGCATTATAGTGCTCCCGTAATCCTCTTGCGCGACACTTCGGTCTCGTACACCACGCGCGCTATGTCCATGGTGGGGTACTGCCCGTCCCGGTACAGCACGCGCCCGTCGCACATCGTCAGCACAATGTCCGACCCCGAAGCCGAATAGGCGACGTTGTTGAGCAGGTCATGCACCGGCTGCATGGCCGGGGCGGACACATCCAGCACGCACAGGTCCGCCCGTGCGCCGGGCACAATCCAGCCGCAGTCGTCGCGGCCCTGGGCCAGCGCGCCCACGCGCGTGGCGCAGGCCATCGCCTCCGCCGGCGTCAGCAGGGTAGCGTCGCCGGAAAACCCTTTTTGCACCAGCAAAAACATGCGGAGTTCCTCCATCATGTTCAGGTTGTTGTTGCTGGCCACGCTGTCCGTGCCCAGCGCAACGCGCACGCCGTGCTTCCGGGCGGCCGCAAGCGGCAGCACGCCGCTGGCCAGCTTGAGGTTGGACTTGGGGCAGGTGGCCACGGTCACGCCCTTTTCTGCCAGCAGCGCGAAGTCTTCGTCCTGCGCCCATACGCAATGCGCGGCGATGGCGGGCATCTCAAACAGGCCGCAGTCCGCCAGATAGCGCGCCGGCGTGCGCCCTCCGTGCCGGCCCTTGCACGCCTCGTGCTCCTGCTTCGTCTCGGACATATGCACCTGCACGCGGCAGCCCAGCCGCGCCGCGTCCTCCGCCACGGCGCGGGCGGTGGCCTCGTCGGAGGTATACTCCCCGTGCAGCGAAACGTCCACGCGAATGCGCCCGTCCTGCGCGCCCTGCCAGTCCCGCACGGCGGCATGCGTCTCGGCGGTGGAGGCCAGCTGCGCGTAGGGCGTCCCGTCAAAGCAGGTGGTTCCGTTGGACAGGTTCACCTTGGCCCCCGCCTCGGCAAAGGCGCGGGCGACGGCATCCAGGCGGAAATACATGTCGCTGGTCGACGTAATGCCGTAGCGCACCATCTCGGCGATGCCCAGCAGAGTCGCCCAGTAGATGTCCTCCGGCGTCAAAAGCGCCTCGAAGGGGAAGATGCGCTTGTTCAGCCAGCGGCTGAGCGCCAGATTTTCGCCGTAGCCGCGCATGAGCGTCATGGGCGTATGGCTGTGCGCGTTGACAAAGCCGGGCAGGAGCAGCTTGCCCCGCCCGTCATACCGCTCCGGCCAGCTTCCTTCGGGCGCGGCGGCGGTGATGGATGCGATGCGCGGCCCCCGTATGGCAACGCAGCGGTCCGGCACAATGCCTTCCGGCGTCAGCACGGAAATGTGTTCAAACAGCATCGGACGGTTCCTCCTTCATTCCGACAATATCTTACTGGAAAAATGCACGCAGGTCAATCTGTTTCATGGTTTTATAATGTATCGGCGTGCGCGGCATGCTGCCCGTTCCCGCGCTTGCGCTCGGCGCCGACATGGAGTATACTGAACGTATGATGCATATTGTGCTCGTGGAGCCGGAAATCCCGCAGAACACCGGCAATATTGCCCGCACCTGCGCCGCGACCGGCGCGTCGCTGCATCTGGTCCGTCCCTTGGGCTTTTCCCTGGACGACCGGTATCTCAGGCGGGCGGGCCTGGACTACTGGCCCATGGCGCGGGTGTGCGTGCACGAGGACTTTCCCTCTCTCCGCGCCCAATATCCGGACGCGCCGCTGTTTTTCTTTACCACCAAGGGCGCGCGGCGTCTGGATGCCTTCTCCTACCCCGACGGGGCGCTGCTGGTGTTCGGGCGGGAAACGCGCGGGCTGCCTGAGGCGCTGCTGGAAAAATACCCCGGGCGCTGCGTCCGCATCCCCATGCGGGAAGGCGCGCGCTCGCTGAACCTGGCCAATTCCGTGGCGGTGGCCCTGTATGAGGCGCTGCGCCAGCAGGGATATCCGGACCTGGTGGGCGAGGGGCACGCGACGGGCCGGCAGGAAGAGGGCGTCGCGTGGGTGGATTATCTGTGAGCGCGGGAAGAAGCGGCGCGCCGGATGCGTCTTTTGGTCAGGAGGTGAAAGGCCGTGCGCAATGAAGCCAGGCTGGAAGAGTACAGAATGCGCCTGAAGGCAATGGCGGGCGTGCTGGATTTTTTCGGCGTTATCGGCTGCATCGTCCTGATTATCGCCATGATTGCCCTGCTTGCCAACCTGTATTCTTGGCTGGTCGGGGATTTGAGTCAGACCTTTTCGGACCTGCAAAAGAACGTAACGGACGCGCTGCTGGTGCAGTAGCGCGCCGTGTCCGGGCCCGCCGGACGCCGGCCGGGCCGGATGTTACGGAGGAGGCGTTTGCATGGAGGTCTCCTGGCCTTCGCTGCTGGAAGCCATTGCCCAATGCCATGCCTGCCGTCTGCGCGCGGGATGCACGCGGGTGGTGCCCGGCGAGGGCAATCCGCGCGCCCGGCTGCTGCTTATCGGGGAGGGGCCGGGCCGCGAGGAAGACCGGCTGGGCCGCCCGTTTGTGGGCGAGGCCGGGCAGCTGCTGGACCGGATGCTCGCCTCCATCGGCCTGACGCGCGCGGACGTGTACATCGCCAACGCCGTCAAGTGCCGCCCGCCGCGCAACCGCACGCCCGAACCCGATGAAATCGCCGCATGTCTGCCCTTTCTGCGCGCGCAGACGGCGCTGATTCGCCCGCAGATTATCGTGCTGTTGGGCGCGACGGCGCTGCGCGCGGTGCTCGGGCCGCAGATGCGCATTACGCGGGACAGAGGCCGCTGGGTAGAGCGCAAGGGCGTATGGATGATGCCCATGTTCCATCCGGCGGCCCTTTTGCGCGACGAGAGCAAAAAGCGCCCTACCTGGGACGATTTGCGCCAGGTGCGCGATAAGCTGGAGGCGCTGCATGGCTGAAACGCTGGAAAGCCTTTGGCGGCAATGCCGCGACGCGCTGGGCGGGCAGTACCGGCTGGTGCCGGGGGAAGGCAATCCGCATGCCGCGGTGGCGCTGGTGGGCGAGGCGCCGGGCGCGCAGGAGGAAGCGCAGGGGCGTCCGTTTGTGGGCGCCGCGGGAAAAAACCTTGACGCGCTGCTGGCCATGGCGGGCCTGACGCGCGAGGCCCTGTATGTCACCAACGCCGTCAAATTCCGGCCCACCCGCCCCGGCGCGGGCGCGCGCCTGCGCAACCGGCCGCCGACCCGGGAGGAGGTGGCGCGGTTTGCTCCCTGGCTTCGGCGCGAAATTGCGGCGGTAAGTCCGCGCGTGGTGGTCACGCTGGGCAACGTCCCGCTCCAGGCCGTTACCGGCACGGACCTCACCGTGGGCCGGGCGCACGGCCGTCTGCTGCCCTGCGGCGCGGCTCCGCCGGTCTTTGCGCTGTACCATCCCGCTTCGGTGATCTACCGCCCTCAGCTGCGCGGCGTGCTGGAGGCGGACATGCGGGCGCTGGCCGGCTGGCTGGCGCGGGCAGGGCGCGAAGATGACATTTGGGATGCGGAAAAAGACATTTGAAAGCCTTGCTCTTGGCCGGACCGGCCGGCTGTGATACGCTGAGCGCACCATGAGAGGAGGGGGAGCATCGTGCTCGAATTCCTGTTGACCAATCTGCCGATACTCATCTGCGTGGTGGCGGGGCTGGCGCTGCTCATTGTGGAGGCTTTCATGCCCGGCTTCGGCGTGCCGGGCGTCAGCGGCATCATCCTGCTGCTCATCAGCGCAGCGCTGCTGTGGGTCAAGGCGGGCCCGCTGGCGGCGCTGGGCCTGGTGGTCGTCATCGTGGCGCTGATAGCCATTTTGCTGTCCATCGCGCTCAAATCCGCTTCCAGCGGGCGGCTGAGCAAATCGCCCATTATTCTGAGCGATTCGGAGCGCAGCGAGGACGGCTATATCTCCAACAACGACATGAGCGTGTTCGTCGGGCGCGAGGGCACGACGCGCACGGTGCTGCGGCCGAGCGGCATCGCCGATTTTGACGGCGTGCGCCTCAACGTCGTCTCCGACGGCTCTTTTATCAAGCAGGGAGCTCGCGTGCGCATCGAGCGGGTGGAAGGCAGCCGCATCGTGGTGCATGACCTGCCGGAACAGTGACCTAAGGCAATTTGCCATTTGGGAAAGGAAGGGATATCGATGGAGTATGTGGGTCTGATTGCGCTGATTGTGCTGGTACTAATCTTGCTCATCGTCTTTTTCAGCTTCGTCCCGGTAGGGCTCTGGGTTTCCGCCCGGGCGTCGGGCGTGAAGGTGCGCATTTCCGCGCTGATTGGCATGCGGATTCGCCGGATTGTGCCCGCTCGGCTGGTCAACCCGCTCATTAAGGCCACCAAGGCGGGCCTGGACGTGACGCTGAACAAAATGGAGGCCCATTACCTGGCCGGCGGCAACGTGGACCGCGTCATCAACGCCCTGATTGCCGCGCAGCGCGCGGATATCTCGCTGGAGTTTGAGCAGGCGTGCGCCATTGACCTGGCGGGCCGCGACGTGCTGGAGGCCGTCCAGATGAGCGTCAACCCCAAGGTTATCGAGACGCCGGTGGTCGCCGCCATCGCCAAGGACGGCATCGAGCTGCGGGCGAAGGCCCGCGTAACCGTCCGCGCCAACATCGAACGCCTGGTCGGCGGCGCGGGCGAAGAAACCGTCATCGCGCGCGTCGGCGAGGGCATCGTCACCACCGTCGGCTCCTCCGAGGCGCACACCGCCGTGCTGGAAAACCCGGACATGATTAGCCGTACCGTGCTCAACAAGGGCCTGGACGCGGGCACCGCGTTTGAAATTCTTTCCATTGACATTGCCGACGTGGACGTGGGCCGCAACATCGGCGCGCAGCTGCAGATGGACCAGGCCGAGGCGGACCGCCGCATCGCGCAGGCCAAAGCCGAGGAGCGCCGCGCCATGGCCGTCGCGCATGAGCAGGAAATGAAAGCCCGCGTGCAGGAGATGCGCGCGCTGGTCGTCGAGAGCGAGGCCGAGGTGCCCAAGGCCATGGCCGCCGCGCTGCGCGAGGGCAAGCTGGGCGTGATGGACTATTATCAGATGCAGAACACCATCGCCGATACCTCCATGCGCGAGAGCATTTCCCGCGCCGCCAGGCCTGAGGCGGACCCGGAAAAGCAGTCCGGACAGCCCGGCTCCCCGAATCCGCCCCGGAAAAAGTAAGGGGTCATATGCATGGAAGAAATCCTGATTGTCGGCTTGATTTTGTGGGCCATCCTGTCGGCTGCGTCGAAAAGCAAGAAAAAGGGCGGGAAGAAAAAGGGCGCGCAGAAAGCGTCCGGCCAAGCCCCCGCCCGGCCCGTTCGCCCGCAGGCGACCCGGCCCCCTTCTCCTGCGGCGCCGCCCGCCGCGGAGGAGGGCGGCATCCCGATGGACGATCCGTTTGGCCAGATGATGATGGAAGCCATCCGGGAAGCACGGCGGCAGAGCGAAGCGACCGCCGCCGAGGGCGCGCGGGCCGTGGGCGGCGAGGGCTCCCGGAGCATGGGCGGCGAAGGCTCGCCCGCTCCCCGGCCCCCGCGGCCGCAGGAGCCGCCGCCCCGGCCCAGTCCGGAGCGCCCGTATCCGGAATCCGATTCGTCCGGCGCGGCGCATACCGCCGTTCCCGGGCTGTGCCTGACGTTTGACGGAGACGAGGTGCTCAAAGGCGTCGTATACAGCGAAATTCTCAGGCGCAGGCCCCTCAGGAGGTATTCATGACCGAACCGATTCCCGTGGTGCTGGCGGACGATGACGAAGGCATGCGATTGGTTATGCGCAAGCTGCTCGAACGCAGCGGCGGGTTTGCCCTGCGCGGCGAAGCCAGAGACGGAAAAGAGCTGCTGGAGCTGGTGCAACGGCACCGGCCCCAGCTGGTGCTGTTGGATGTGGAGATGCCGGAAATGAGCGGCGTGGAATGCGCGCGCGTCATCCAGGACACGGACCCTGCAACGATTCTCATCTTTGCCACCGCGCACGACCAGTATATGGGCGACGCCTTCTCCGTGTATGCCTTTGACTATCTGCTCAAGCCTTTTAAGGTAGACCGCGCGTTGCAGACGCTCGAGCGCGTCAAGCAGGTTCTGACCACGCGCAGCACCGCGGAAAACGCCGGCATCAGACCGGCCGCCCGGCCGGCGGCCACCGGCCGTCTGATGCTCAAGCACCGCGAGGGCGTGGCGTTTGTCAACATGGACGATATCCTGCTGGTGCAGCGGGAAAACCGCGCGACCGTGCTGTATACGGTCAACGACGGGCGCTATGTGACCAGCGATTCGCTCAGCGAGGTGGAGGCGCGGCTGGACGGCCGGCTCTTCTTCCGCTGTCATAAGTCCTACATTATCAACCTTAACCATATTGACTCCGTCACGCCCTACGGCCGCTGGACGTACATCGTCCGGCTGCGCGGCACCAAACACGACGCCCTCATCACGCACGAAAAGTACGAAGAGCTGGAAAAGCTCTTCGGGTAAACCGTTTTGCGGGGCCTCTGTTTCGCGCGGACGGCCCGCGCGGCCGTCTTTGCCGCGTGAGGAGGGCGCCGTTTCAGGCCGCAAAGAAAACATTTTGATTCCTCTGACCGCCCGATGAAAATCGGGCGATTTTGTCGGATTATGATTGCTTTTCCTGCCTGTCTGTGCTACTCTGAATACGGTGTTTGGCGGGGCAGGGTGCATGAAGATGCACCCCGTCATAGCTTACAGACAAAGGAGGAACCCCCGTGCTGTCCTATGCGCGCGCCACCGCCCGTACCTGGGCGGAAATCCGTGTCGAAGACGTCGTCAACAACCATCAGGCCGCCCTGTCCGAGCTTGCGCCGGGCGTCCGCCATGTTTCCGTGCTGAAAGCCAACGCCTATGGCATGGGCGCGGTGGGCACCGCGGAAATTCTTTACGCCGACGGAGAACGGCTGTTTGCCGTCGCCTGCGTGGAGGAAGCGCTCGAGCTTCGCCGTGCGCTGCCGGATGATGCGTACATCCTGGTCATGGGCGAAACCATGCCCGCCGAAGTTGCCGTTTCGGTGAGCAACCGCATCGCTTCCACCGTTTTCCGCCTCGAAACCGCCCGGGCGCTGTCGGAAGAAGCGGTTCGGCAGGGCGTGCAGGTGCATGTGCATTGCAAGGTGGATACCGGGCTGAACCGCCTGGGCTTTGGCACGGCAGAGGCGGCGGAGGCCGTCCAGGCGGTGCTGCGGATGCCCAATCTCGTCTATGACGGCCTGTTCAGCCATCTGCAGCGGCGTTCGCCCGAGCATGACCGCCTTCAGGCCGAGCGGCTCTGGCAGGTAGACCGTCAGCTGCGGGAAGCCGGCATTGCAACGCCCATGCTGCACATGCTCGACAGCATCGGCATGTGGCGCTATCCGCAGTACCAGTTCAACGCCGTGCGCGACGGCGCTTTCGCGCTGGGCCACACGAAGCTGGATTATCAGCATCCCGAAAAGCTGCGCCTGGCCCTGTCGTTCAAGACGCGCATCGTCCGCATCCACGACGTGCCCGCCGGCGAGTGCTGCGGGTACGACGCCGACCATCCGATGACGAAGGACACGCGGGTCGCCACGCTGTGCGTGGGCTATGCGGACGGGTATCCGCGCGCGATGTCCGAGGTGGGCCAGGTGGAAATTCACGGCAAGCGCGCGCGTGTGCTGGGCGTGGTATGCATGGACCTGACCATGGTCGACATCAGCGAAATTCCCGAAGCGCAGGTCGGCGATGTGGCGACATTGCTGGGCGGTTCCATCGGAATTCATGAATATGCAGGCTTCAGCCAGGGCTATGCCAACGAGTACACGGCCATGATTAGCCGCCGCGTGCCGCGCGTATATCTCAAGGGCGGCGAGCCTGTGAAAATAGTGGGGTATTTGGAATGAACGAACAGAAAATTCGCGAGGCCGCCTGGGCGCTCGCCGACTGGACGGCGGATATCCGCCACGCCCTGCATCGCGTCCCCGAACGAGGCTTTGAGGAGTTCAAAACCCGGGAGATTATCCGGCGGACGCTGACGGACATCGGCATTCCCTTCTCCGGCGAACGCACCTGGACCATTGGCGTCATCCGGGGCGCGCATCCCGGGCTCACCATCGCCCTGCGCGCGGATATCGATGCGCTGCCCATCCAGGAAGAAACCGGCCTGCCCTTCGCTTCGGAGCATCCGGGCATGATGCATGCCTGCGGGCACGACGCGCACGCGGCCATGCTGCTGGGCGCGGCGCGGCTGCTCTGGGAGATGCGCGACAGCCTGTCGGGCACGGTACGCCTGCTGTTCCAGCCTGCGGAGGAGACGGTGGGCGGCGCGGAACCCATGATTGCGGCCGGCGCGATGGAGGGCGTGGACCGGGTATACGGCATCCATGTGGCCTCGCAGGCGCCCGTGGGCCAAATCGCCACGCGCGGCGGTGCGACGCATGCCAACACGGACGAGTTCCATCTCCATGTGTTGGGGCGGGGCGGCCATGGCGCGCACCCCCGAACCGGCGTGGACGCCATCGTCATCGCCGCGCACATCATCACCGCGCTGCAAACCCTGATTACGCGCGAAACGGAGGCCACCGAGTCGGCCGTCATCACCGTCGGCAGCATCCACGGCGGCCAGGCCTGCAACGTGCTGTGCGACGAGGTGGTGCTTTACGGCACCCTGCGCACGCTCGACGACAGAAACCGCGAACAGTTTTCCCGGCGCATCGAAGCGCTCAGCCGCGGCATTGCGCAGGCCATGGGCGGCGACGTGCGCGTCCGGTTTGACCGGGGATACTGCGCCTGCATCAATGACGACGCGGAGGCCCGGCGCGTGCTGGACACCGCAGCGCGGTTGTTCGGCCCGGAAAACACGCGCGTGCTCAAAGGGCCCAGCATGGGCGGCGAGGATTTCGGCTTCTATCTGCGCGAAGCGCCCGGCGCGTTTTTCAACGTGGGCACCGGCTCGGAAGCGCCGCTGCACAACGGCAAATTCATACTGGACGACGCCTGCCTGCCCTATGGCGTGGCGATGCATGCCGCGCTGGCCTGTCAGGCAGGAATCGAATAGAAAGGAGAGTTCCCATGAAGAAACTGTTTATCAGCGCGGACATGGAAGGCACCGCGGGCGTAATGCACTGGGAAGAAACCGAGCGCCAGGGCAAGGACTATGACTTCTGGCGCATGCAGATGTCGCGCGAGGTGGCGGCGGCCTGCCAGGGCGCCGTCGACGCGGGCATGGAGGATATCCTGGTCAAGGACGCCCATGACAGCGGCCGCAACATTTTCCCCGTCGAGCTGCCCGAGCAGGCGCGGATTCTGCGCGGCTGGGCCAAGCATCCGCTGAGAATGATGGCGGGGCTGGACGAAACGTTTGACGGCGTGGTCTTCACCGGATACCATTCCGCCGCGGAAATGCCGACCAACCCGCTGTCCCATACCATGAACCTGCGCAACAACCATGTCAAACTCAACGGAGAGCTGTGCAGCGAGCTGATGATTAACAGCCTCAGCGCGGCGATGATGGGCGTGCCGGTGTACTGCGTGTGCGGCGACAAGGGCCTGTGCGAATGGATTCAATCCGTCAACCCCAACATCCGCACGGTGCCGGTCTCCGAAGGCATCGGCAACGCTTCCATCTCCATCCATCCCAACGTCGCCGTGCGGCGCATCCGCGAGACGGTGCGCGAAGCCGTGCAGCAGCCCCGGGAGGCCTGCCTGTTCCCGATGCCGAAGCATTTCCATGTGGAAATCAACTTCCGCCAGCACTTTGACGCGACCGGCGCCGTCTGGTATCCGGGCTGCGTCAAGACCGGCGCGCGCACGGTGGCCTATGATGCGGACGACTATATGGATGTGCTGAAGTTCTTATACTGGGTGCTGTAAGACGGGAGGCGCCATGCGTACAATGATAAAGCCCCGCGCCGTCCGGCCGGGGCAGACCCTGGGCCTTGTGGCGCCCTCCAGCGCCCTGCCCCATCCCGAGCGCCTGCCCGCGGCTGTGGACGCGCTCAAGGCGCGCGGCTATGCGGTCAAAGTGGGCCAAAGCTGCCTGGCCCGTTACGGCAACCTGGCGGGCGAGGACGCACTGCGCGCGCAGGACATCAACCAGATGTTCCGGGACAGGGAGGTGGACGCCATCCTCTGCGTGCGCGGGGGATATGGGGCCACGCGCATCGTCCCGATGCTGGACTATGAGGCCATCGGCAACAACCCCAAGGTCTTCAGCGGCTACAGCGACGTCACCGCGCTGCACAGCGCCATCGGCGAGAGGACGGGCCTGGTAACCTTCCATGGCCTCATGGCGGTTTCCGACCTGGCGGGAGAAACCGTGGACGCATTCAGCGAAGCGGCGTTCTGGCGGGTGGTGGGCGAAGCCGCGCCCGCGGGCCTGCTGGAGAACCCGCCCGAGTGGCCGCGGGAAACCCTTGTCGGCGGCAGGGCGCAGGGCCGGCTTATCGGCGGGAACCTTTCGCTCCTGGCGGCCTGCATGGGCACGCCCTACGCCTATGGCTTCGACGGCGCCATTCTCTTTATCGAGGAAGTGTCCGAGCAGCCCTATGCGGTGGATCGCATGCTGACCCAGCTGCGCAACGCCGGCGCGTTTGAGCGCTGTGCGGGCGTGGTGCTGGGCGAGTTTACGAACTGCCAAAGCCGGGAGGGCGAGCCTGCGCTGCCGCTGCGGCAAATCTTCCTGGACTGCATCGGCCCGGCGGGCAAGCCCATCCTGGCCGGCCTGCGCTGCGGCCACTGCACGCCCAAGCTTACGCTGCCCTTTGGCGTCGCATGCGCGCTGGACGCGGACGCCCGGACGCTGACCGTGCTGGAAAGCGCGGTCGTATAACCCCGCCCGTATCGTTTGAGAAAGACGGCCGGCCCCGGTCATGCCCGGGGCGTCCACTCCATCCGCATATCCGACTCTTCATACGCGTTGTCCACCAGCGGCGTCTGCACGAAGCCATGCTTGCGGTACAGGCACAGCGCGGGATACAGGCGGCTGTTGGTAAAGAGGACGACCCGCTTTGCCCCGTGCGCCACGGCGTACGCCAGGCCCGTCTCCACCAGCCTGTCGCCGATGTGCCGCCGCTGGTACGCCTCCGTCACCGCCAGCTTGGCCAGCTCGAACGTTTCCGCATCCGTGCGCAGCATGGTAACCGTTCCGACGTTCCGCGCGCCGTCGCGGGCAAAGAAAATCATGCCGCCCTTCTCCAGCGCCGCCTCGTGCGGATGGTACAGCAGCGCTTCGTCCGCCGCCTCCACGCGCACATACTTTTCCAGCCATGCTACGGACAGGCGGATATAGTCCTGATGAAACGCGTCCTGCCAGGGAACGATGACAACGCGCCGCATGACGACGCACCTTCCTTTCCCGGCGCTCATTCAATGGAATCTATCACCATGGGGATATCGTCCTGCTCGGGAACCGTGATGACAAGCCCGGTCTCCTCCTGCGTTTCGGACAGGTTTTCAAAAAAATCCCCGCCCGTCACGTCGGGCCCGACGGCCGAAAAGGCCAGCCCGAACACGCTGTTGTCATGGCGTCCTTCGTCCAGCACCTCCCAGGTGCCGTCGTCCTGCGAAACGTGCTTGGCAAAGGCCGCCCGGGCGATTTCCAGCGCGGTCCGGCCGCCGAAGCTGGCCAGCGGCACGCGCCAGTCCATTTTCATCTGGCCGGTCTCGTACAGATGCAGGTACAGCTTGCGGATTTCCCAGGGGCCATACGCCTCCAGGCCGGCCGTGTTTTCCGTGCCGGCGGCCAGCGCCACGGCCTTCTGCGCCGCGTCGGCCGCCACGCGGTGCGCGCCGTGCCCGTATTCGCCGTTGACGTCGTGCGTCACCACCACGTCGGGGCGGTAGCGGCGGTAGAGCGTGACGACATACCGGTTCACGTCGCCCTTGGGCCAGTAGCTGTACTGGTCGGCAAGGGAGGTGGTATACCGGTCGCTCAGGCCGCTGGTCATGTCCGGATAATGGCGGACGCCGCCCAGCCACAGGCCGTCCAGCAGCTCGCTGCGCCGCCGGGTGTCCGCCGTGGTCAGATACGCGACCTGGACGGTTTTGCCCGCGTCCACGCAGGAAGGAATGACGCCGCCCATGTAAATCCACTCGTCGTCCGGGTGGGCCGAGAGCACGAGGAGATCCGCCTTCTGCGCGGGCGGCTGCCAGCGCTGTACCCAGTCCGGCGTTTCGCCTTCGCCCAGCACATACAGCTCCTTGATGCGCAAATAGCGCGTGGCTTCCCCGTCGGATACGATGCGCAGCCGCGCCGTTTCGCCTTGCAGCGGTATGTATTGGTGCAGAAAGCCGCCGGCCTCGCCCGTGTGGAGGACCGACCATGTGCCGTCCGCCTCCTCGCGCAGCAGATGCCAGGGCATGACGTCGTCTCCCCAGACAATATACAGCCCGCCGCACGCGCTGCCCTCGGGCAGGGTGATTTGCAGGAAACTGTCGTCGATGGTTTCGGACACGGCGACGGTTTCATAGCTGCGGTCGGTAAAATAGCGAATGGGCGTCTGATAATGGCGAATCATAAAATCGCATTGCGCCGTCAAATCCTGCGCCTCCTCCGACGCCAGCGCGGTGGCGCCGGCGCACAGGCACAGCGCCCCGCAAAGCAGCGCGGCAAGCTTCCAACGCATGTCTGTCTCCTTTCCGCCTTTTACCAGCGATCCTTGTGCACAAAGGTTTCCACGGCCTTACGGGGGCGGGGCTCGCTCTGCGCGGCCGGATACCCCAGCGGCGTGAGCATCACCAGCCGCCAGGGCTCGGGAATCCCCAGCAGGCGCTTGACGGGCGCTTCGTCCAGCCATCCTATCCAGCAGGTGCCCAGCCCTTCGGCCTGCGCCGCCAGCACGATATGCTCTCCGCATATGCCCGCGTCCACCAGATAATAGTCCATGCCGTTCTTATGCCCCGAAGCGTCCGGGTTCATCACAAGCGCCAGCATGACCGGCAGCGTGCGGAAGTCCACGCCGCGCGGGTTTCCGCCCAAGAGCGCGCCGAGCTTTTCTATCTGCTCGCGGCTTTGTATCACGATGACTTCCCAGCCCTGGGAGTTTTTCCAGGACGGCGCCAGCTGCGCCGCGCGCAGGATGCGCGCCAGCGCCTCCTCGGGAACGGGGTCACTGCGGTAGCTCCGCACACTCCTGCGGCTTTCGACGACTTGGTACCAATCCATGTGCAACCCTCCATTCATAGAGCATATACCAGCCCACGCCGAGCAGAATGACCACTCCGCCCAGCACGCTTGACATCGGGGGCGCCTCCCCCAGGATAAAGAACACCAGCGCAGGGCCGGTGAATACCTCGGTCAGGAATACGGCGGAGACCGTGGGCGCTTTGTAGAAGCGCAGCGCATAGTTCTGCATGGAATGGCCGCCCAGCGTGCATACGAGCGCCAACAGCATGGACACCCCCAGCCCCTTGAGGCTGACGGCGTCCGGCAGGCCCGACAGCAGCGCCGCAAGAAGCAGCGCGCCCAGCGCCACCGAATAGACCGCCATCGTATACGGCAGCACGTCCAGCTTTTTTCGGACGGCCCGGCCGCAGAGGGTATAAACCGCCTGCGTCACGGCCGCCAGGGCCGCCATGGCCACGCCCAGCAGCCGCGCCCCCTGCGCGTCCGCCGCGCATATGGCCACGCCGCATACGGCCAGCACCATCCCCAGCAGCGCGGGCACGGGCGTTTTTTCTCCCAGAAACAGCGCGGACCCCAGAACGGTCAGAAGGGAAAACGTGCTCCAGATGCTCGCGGCAATCAACGAGTCGGCCCAGGCAAGCGCCGCGGCCCAGGACGCAAAATGTCCGGCCAGCATCAGACCGGACAGAAGCGTCAGCCCCTTTTCCCTGCGCGTCAGCGTGCCAAACGCCTTTCGGGCGCCGGCGTCGCGCAGAAAAAAGGGGAGCAGGAACAGGCAGGAAAAGCCCAGCCGAAACACGTTCAGCCACAGCGGCGAAAGCCCTTCCTCCAATATCGTTTTGTTCAGTACCGCCGAAAAGGCAATGCCCGCGGCGCCGGCCGCCAGCGCCAGCGCGCCCAGGCGGCGCTTCTCTCCGCCCATGCTTTTTCCATCCTCCCGTGCGTCCGCGCGGAACACGCTTTCAGTATACACGAAAAACGCGCGGACGCAAACAGGAAATTGTCAAAGCACTGCGGCAGCGCCGCGCCTATACGCCCATGGCGGTTTCCACCGCGCCCACGCACTGGCTCATCTGCGCGCAGAACGACGGCAGCGCCTGCGCGCGGCGCTCATCCGGCAGGCCCAGAAACTCCTTGGCGCACTGCACCATCGGCTCGCACGCCGCCTTCAGCGGCGCAGGTTCCATCATCCCCGCGCGCATCAACAGCGTATCCAGCCCGCGCAGAAGGCCCAGCAGCGCGGGATCCCCGCTTTTTTGAATCGTGGCCGCGATGCCCGCGTGCAGCGGCTGCGCCTGGGTCATCTGCGCCGCGTAAGGGTCAAACGTCTTCTCTCCCGCCTCCGTCATCTCCGCCATGATTTCCCGCACCATGGAAGGACGGCTTTTCAGCACGCTGCGGTACTTGTTTTGATAGCGCAGCATCAGTTTGCGGTCCCCGTCCGCCATGCGCTGCACGCAGGCGCGCACGGAAATGCCGTTGGCCCGCGCGGCGAGTACCTCGCGCATGAGCGCGCGCACTTCCTCGGCCGTAAAGGTTTGAAAAGGCGCTGCGTGCGGCGCCTGGTCCGAATCCTCGCGCTTGAGGCAGGCATAATAGAAGTTGCGCACGCTGTTGGGCTTGCGGCCCAGGGTTTTGCCCACGCGCTCAAACACGCCGCGCAGCGGCTCTCCGCTGCCTCCCGCCTGGTGCACCGCTTCTCGAAGCTGGGAGATTTCCTTTTCCTTCCAGCCGCCGCGCCCGCTCCTTGCGATATTCTCCATGCTTTCAACCCTCCATGTGTTTTGATGGTATATAGTATGCGCAGCGCACCGGCCAATTATGCCGCCATACAGCTTTTTTATAGCAAACGGTTGCGCTCGAGGCAGATTTGCGCTATACTAGGCGCATGTGAAAATGAAGGAGGATGTGACAATGAATGCATATGCTGAGTCCGTTTTGGCTGATTTGAAGCAAAGATATGGCCATGAAAAAGAATTTCTGCAAGCCGCTTCCGAAGTACTTGCATCCTTAACCCCATATCTGGACGCCCATCCCGAATGTGAAAAGGCCGGGCTTCTGGAGCGGTTTGTGGAGCCGGAGCGGGCGCTCGTGTTCCGTGTTCCGTGGGTGGACGATCAGGGGCGCGTGCAGGTCAACCGCGGCTATCGCGTGCAGTTTTCCAGCGCCATCGGGCCTTATAAGGGCGGCCTGCGCCTGCATCCGTCCGTGAACCTGGGCGTGATTAAGTTTCTGGGGTTTGAGCAGGTGCTCAAAAACGCGCTGACGGGACTGCCCATCGGCGGCGGCAAGGGCGGCTCGGACTTTGACCCCAAGGGGAAAAGCGATAACGAAGTCATGCGCTTTTGCCAGAGCTTCATGACGGAGCTGTACCGCCATATCGGCGCGGACACGGACGTGCCTGCGGGCGACATCGGCACGGGCGCGCGTGAAATCGGCTATCTGTACGGCCAGTACAAGCGCATTACCGGACTGTATGAAGGCGTGCTGACCGGCAAGGGGCTGACCTACGGCGGCTCGCTGGTGCGCAAGGAAGCGACCGGCTACGGCCTTTGCTACCTGACGGAGGCCATGCTCGCCACGCGCGGACAGTCCTTCGCGGGCAAGCGCGTGGTGGTAAGCGGATCGGGCAACGTAGCGATTTATGCGGCGGAAAAGGCCACGGCGCTGGGCGCCAAGGTCGTCGCCATGAGCGACTCGAACGGATATATCGTCGACGAGGACGGCGTGGATTTGGCGGCCGTCAAACGGCTGAAGGAAGTCGAGCGCAAGCGCATCCGCGCTTATGTGGACAGCCATCCCCGCGCGCAGTATACCGAGGGATTCCGTGGCATCTGGACCGTGGCGTGCGATATCGCGCTGCCGTGCGCGACACAGAACGAGCTGGACGCGGATGCGGCCCGCGCGCTGATTGCCAACGGCGTCCTGGCCGTGGCGGAGGGCGCCAACATGCCCTGCACGCAGGAAGCGACCGACGCGCTGCTGGACGCGGGCGTGCTCTTTGCGCCCGGCAAGGCCGCCAACGCGGGCGGCGTGGCCGTCTCGGCGCTGGAGATGAGCCAGAACAGCCAGCGGCTGCAGTGGACGGCGGAAGAGGTCGACGGGCGGCTTCAGGGCATTATGCGCAACATTTTCGCGCAAATCAGCCAGGCGGCCGATGCCTGCGGCATGCCGGGCAATTACGTCGTGGGCGCCAACATCGCGGGCTTCCAGAAGGTGGCCGAGGCCATGCTGGCCCAGGGCGTCGTATAAGGCGCGCCGCGCGCATGGTCTGTGAGCGCTCGCCGGCCGGAGGCCGTAAGCCCGCAAGCGCCGCGGCGCTCTTCCCTTCAAAGGTAGTTTTTCGTGAAACGGTAGACGGCCACACCGTCTGTCAGCCCTGCGATAAAGGGGCGTGTCGCAGCATCCGTTTTCTGCAACACGCCCTTTCTGTTTTGACATCACAGCCGCGCCCTGACGGCAAAGCTGCTTTTGAAAAAGCAGGGGGTCGTGCAATGTCCAGTTGGGTTGTGTTGACAAAAAAGATACCCGCTGCAAGCGCGGGCTTACAGCGTAAAAACCACCCCGCGCCAAGTGCGCGAGGTGGCTCCGGCGACTCGCCGATGGGAGAAGAAGCAACAAAGGAAACACAAACCCACGCCCGGCAATTGCTGAAAAAGCAGTGGATCACATTTCTCGGTTCGGATACACATCGCACAGACCATCGTCCACCAGTAGTTGCAAGCGGTCTGGCGTATGTCTATGCGCATTGTACGACTGAATATGCCGATGCCATATCCTTTGGCAATGCCCAAAGGATGTTGTTGAAGCACAAAAATCTCCGATATCGGGTCAACTAGCTATTGGCCATTTCAAGAACAGCGAAAATGTCACTTGCATTGCGGCTCAGCAGACCACCAAGAAGGACTTCATGCGTGACTGCTACGGCAACGAGTTTCTTCCCTGGGTGGTCATTACCGAGAAGACCTTTGAGCGCCCCAGCAAGTGCGACGACGAGCTCGCTACTTGGGAGATCGTCAAGAAGCTGACCAGCAACTACCGCGTTTGGAATGATGTCGCCGATTATATCGAGCAGTGTTTCGACCTGATGACCGAACAGCTGCGGACCGCTAAGGAGCAGGGCTGAGCCCCTGCTTCTCGGGAAAGGAGGTTTATATGAAGCGTAGTTTACACATTAGACCTGTGCATGAACGGATCAGAAGCTGCAACGGCTGCTTCGCGCAGACGTATGAGTCGAGCACTGGCGTCAAGGTCGGTCATCGGGTAGACCGCCTTTGGGAAGTCGTTATCGGCAGCATGGTCGTGACCCTCTGCGATGACTGCCTGAAAGACCTCGCCGCACAAATTAAGAGCATTGAGGAGGAGTTCTAAAATGACGATTCGTAAACGTCACGGGCGCTGCTGGGAAGTGCTAAATGAAGAAGGCGAAGTCGTAGCCGTGTTCAGCCGAAAGCAGTACGCCATTATGTTCATCGAAGATCAGAATAAGAAGGAGGAGCCCCATGAATAAGGAGCGGAGGTTTCAGTATGGACAAACTGAGAAAATTAACGGCTGAATATTTTGCGCTTGTAGCCAGGTGCGATGGAAAAGCGGAAACCTTTGCGGCACTTCATCCTTTGGCAAAAGATTTGGAGAAGCGCGTGACAGACTTTCAGCGTAAAGCAAAAAGTCAAGAGGTTCGGTATTTTGCCGGTAAGCTGCGCCAAGATGTTTCAGATATGGAACTTCGTTTTTGGAAGTACACCATATCATAAATATATGCAAGCCCCAGGAGCTCCGTATCGCGTCCAAGGCATCAGGAGTATAAACACCAGGGGCCCAGGCTAAAAAGCCCATACGGGAGACTGTGGCTTGCCTGGGAAGTATTTAAGGAGGGATGCTTGATGGGTGAATGGAAAAAGACTGCCCAGCGCGAGCCTCGGCCGCCGTAGAAATGAAATGACCGCCCAGGTCATACCTGAGCGGCCAAGTCGAGGGCCAGCCAAAATCCATAGCGCAAGACGATGATCTTGCCGCCTGGGGTTCGACCAGCGATTAAAATGGTGGAGGCGGGGGGAATCGAACCCCCGTCCGAAAATCCGAAAGCCCAGGCATCTCCGAGCGCAGTCTGCGATTTATTCTTCCCTTCGCACAGCTCCCACAGACGGGATCAGCGCGTCGGTAGCTTCATCATGCCGGCCGCGCCGCAAAGCTTAGGCGGGCCCGTTCCCTACTTCGATGACGCCGGGGGTTCAAGCAGTAGGCGCTTGAGTCCGACGCGCGGCATTAGGCCGCGAACGCCAAAGCGTTATTGGTATCGTTCTCAGTTACTTTTCATCCCGATTTTAACGCGGTTCGGGGCCGCGGCTCGCTTCCTGAACCCCCGACGATCCCCGTCGAAACCAGTACGCCCCCTTGTTCAGCGCTTAAGCGCCCGTTCAATGTCCCGCTTGGCGGAACGTTCTGCGGCGTCATCCCGCTTGTCATGGAGTTTTTTGCCCTTGCACAGGCCCAGCTCCAGCTTCATGCGGCCGTCCCGGAGATATACGCGCAGCGGGATAAGCGCATATCCCTGCCGTTGTACCAGGCTGCCCAGCTTGATAATCTGCGCGCGGTGCAGCAGCAGCTTCTTCGGGCGCATGGGATCCCGGTTGTAGATATTGCCCTGCTCATAGGGGCTGATATGCATGCCGAAGGCAAACATTTCGCGGTCTTTGACCGCGCAGTAGCTTTCCTTCAGGTTCACACGCCCCTGGCGCATGGATTTGACCTCCGTGCCGTGCAACACAAGCCCGGCTTCGCAGGTATCCTCCACGAAGTAGTCATGGCGCGCCTTGCGGTTGACCGCTATTATCTTCTCTCCGCGCTCCCGCGCCACGGCGCCTTCGCCTCCTCTCCGACCGTACCGGATAGTATAGCATAGTTCCGGGGAAAAAGCAAATTGCATAAGCTTTTGCGGCGGGGCTTGATGCGCATGCCCCAAAGCGGGTATACTCTATGTATGAAAAAGACGATGCGGTATATGGCGCTGCTGGCGCTATGGGTATTGGTGGGCGCGGGGGCGCGTGCGGAAGAAATGGTGGTCACGGCGGACGGGTTTCGCAGGGCGGCGCAGGGCCCGAACGGCACCGTTCTTTTGCTGGAACAGGACGTTCGCCTCCAGGACGGCATTGCGGTCCGCGTGGACGCCCTGGCGGCGTTGATTGACAAAAACAGCGAGCGGGTATGGGAAACCGTGCTGGGCGGCGACGGGGAGGATGCGCTCTATCAGGCCATATCCCTCCCGCAGGGCGGTTGGATGGCCGCGGGCCTGTCCGGCTCCGCCGATTTGGACAACGGCTGGCACGAGGGCTGGTACAGCGATATGTCCGCCAAAACGGACGGCTGGGCCGTGCGGCTGAGCGCCCTGGGCGAGGTCGTCTGGTCGCGCTGCTTCGGCGGATCGGACTGGGACTCCCTGCGCGGGCTGTGCGCGGCGGTGGACACGGGCTGGGTGCTGGCCGGGGAGACATATTCGTCCGACGGCGACGTGGAGGGCTGGCACGACAGCGGGGCGCTGAACGTTCTGCCGGACGGATGGCTGGTCTGCGTGAACCTGGACGGGGATATCCTCTGGCAGCGCGCGCTGGGCGGCAGCGGCGCGGATACGCTGCAGGCCATCTGCGCGCTGGAGGACGGATACCTGGCGGCCGGCTCCTCTTCCTCTGCGGACGGCGACGTGCAAAGCGCGCGGGCGGAGACGGACGGCTGGCTCGTGCGGCTGGATGCGCGGGGCGAGGCGGTCTGGTCCCGCTGTTTCGGCGCGGATGGGCGGTCCAGCGCGTTCCGGGCGCTGGCGGCGGGGCCGCAGGGCCTGTGGCTGGCGGCGGGCAAGCAGGATGCGGACGGCTGGCTCGTGTGCGTGAACGCGCAGGGCGAGGCGCTTTGGGAGGCGGCGATTCCGGCAGAGGGCGACATGGCGGTGGACGTGCTGGTATGGAACGACCCTGTCTGGACCCTGGCCGGCCGCACGCTGGGGACGGACGAAACCCGCACCTGGGTGCTGTCCATCCAGCCGCAGACCGGGGAGTGGTCCGTCATCAGCGGCGCGCTGTAGCCATGCCCGGGCGGCCGGGAGACGGCGCGGCTTGCCTTGCGGCGGATTCAATGGTACAATAAACGGGATTGCTGAAGGATGGAGGGCAGAGGCATGCGCAGATGGCTGGGGTTGCTGCTTGGCCTGTGGCTGCTCGGAGGCGCGGCGCTGGCGGATGACGGATTTGAAGACGTCCCGTTTGATTACGGCCTGCAGGAAATTCTGATTACCGCCGCGGGCGACGTAACGCTGGGGGGCAATATGCGTGACAACCCGGCGTCCAATTTCTACATGGAAACGCTGGAGGCGGCCGAAGGGAACCTGGGCTGGTTTTTCCAGAACGTTCGGGACATCTTTTCCCAGGACGACATGACCCTGGTCAATTTTGAAGGGACGCTGACCAACGCCACGCAGCACATCGGCAACACCTTCTGCTTCCGCGCCCCGCCGGAGCATGTGCAGGCGCTGACGCTGGGCTCGGTGGAGGCCGTGGCGCTGGAGAACAACCACGTCATGGACTTCCTGGAGGCGGGCTATGCGGACACCGTCGCCGCGCTGGAAAGCCAGGGCATCGTCTACGCGAGCGAGGAGCATATGGGCGTATACGAGGTGGGCGGCGCGCGCATCGCCCTGCTGGCGTACCAGACCTTTGACGACTATCCGCGCCTGTTTGAAAAGGTGCCGCAGGATGTGGCGGCGGCCAAGGCGGAATATGATCTGGTCATCGTCTCCTTCCATTGGGGCGCGGAGAAGGACTACGCCCCCAACGAGAACCAGGTCAAGCTCGCCCGCTCCACCGTGGACGCAGGCGCGGACCTGGTTCTGGGCCATCACAGCCACCGGGTCAACCCCATTGAGCGCTACAAGGGCGTGTACATCGTCTACTCGCTGGGCAACTGCAGCTTTTCCGGGAATACCCAGCCCG
This sequence comes from Candidatus Avichristensenella intestinipullorum, assembly GCA_018713305.1. Taxonomy (GTDB): domain Bacteria; phylum Bacillota; class Clostridia; order Christensenellales; family Aristaeellaceae; genus Avichristensenella; species Avichristensenella intestinipullorum. The sequence continues at coordinate 1,259 of DVFI01000122.1, read as the reverse complement.
ACGACATGGACACGTTCCTCTTCCAGCAGAAGTTCCAACTGCAAAACGGGGAGCTCACCCGCGGCGCCTTCCGCATCATCCCGTGCAGCATTTCCTCCGTGACCGCCGCCAGCGGCCAGCGCAGCGGCAAAAACGATTTGGCCGTCACGCCCTTTGCGCCGGAGAGCGAGGCGGCCCAGCGCGTGATTGACACCATGCTCTCCAACGACGGCGGGCTGGAATATGCTGTCGCGCACTATCCGACGGAATGGATGGAGTGGTAAGAAAGGAGACAGCCATGAAACGACTGGCCCTGTTGCTGGCCTGCCTGCTGGCGCTGCCCTTTGCCGGGCGCGCGGAGATTGTCTTTGAAGATGTTCCGTTGGAGAGCGCGGCCGACGCCCCCGCGTCCGGTTCGGACGAGCCGGCCGTTTCCGCGCCGGACCCCACGCCCGCGCCGGAGGAAGGCTGGCCGCGAGAGATTGTGGTGACCGTCGGCGGGGACTGTACGCTGGGATGCACGGACAGCCAGCGGGAAAGCGACATCGGCTTTGCCTCGGTCGTGGCGAAGATGGGGTACGAATGGCCTTTCTCCGAACTGGCGCGCGTGTTTTCGCAGGACGACCTGACCCTGGTGAACTTTGAAGGCACGTTGACGGAAAGCAACGACAAGGTGGACAAGCTTTTCAATTTCAAAGGCCCGGCGGAGTATACGCAGATGCTGACCTCCGGCTCGGTGGAGGCGGTCACCCTGGCGAACAACCACTTCGGCGATTACGGCGACCAGGGCAAGGCGGACACCCGCGCGGCGCTGGACGCGGCGGGCATTACCTACTGCGCGCCCGGCGCGCCGGCCGTCTATGAGGTGCGCGGCGTCAAAATCGGGCTGGTTGGCGAAACGTTCCCCTACCGGGACGGCCAGTGCGACATCAGCGACGATATCGACGCCCTGCGCGAGGCGGGATGTCAGATTGTCATCGCGTCGTTCCATTGGGGCAGCGAGTACGAAACCGCCTTTACCCGCGACCAGCGCAACATCGGCCGGGCGGCCATCCGCGACGGCGCGGACGTGGTCGTAGGCCACCATCCGCATATCATTCAGGGCATCGAGGCGTATGAGGATACCTATATCCTTTATAGCCTGGCGAACCTGGTTTTCGGCGGCAACGTAGACCCGGACGAGCGCGATACCTTCATCGCGCAGCTTACTTTCACCGTCCATGAAGACGGAACGGTTGAAGGGCCCCGGCTCGCGCTGATGCCCATGCGCGTCACGTCGC
>DVFI01000121.1 GCA_018713305.1 Candidatus Avichristensenella intestinipullorum | reverse complement strand
TTGCCGCAGCCGGAGGGCCCCAGCAGCGTGACCATTTCGCCCTGCTCCACGTCCAGATGGATGTTTTTCAGCACCGTGTTGTCGCCGAAGCTCTTGACGACGTCCTTGATTTGAATAAAACTCATGGTTCTTTTGCCCCTCCTGTCATGCGACGTTCTTTGGCTTGCCCCCGCTCAGCTTCATCACCAGCGCGCAGATCAGGGTCATGATCAACACATAGATGATGACGACCGCGCTGGACAGGTGTCCGGTCTGCTTCATGACGAGATCCAGGTAAATCTGTACCGTCTCATAGCTGCCGCCGATGAGCATATTCGCCACGACAAATTCGCCAAACAGCGTCGAAAAGCTCAGCAGCGTGCTGACCAGGATGCCCGGGGCAACGCCCGGCACGATAATGCGGAGGAAAGTGGTCAGGGTGGAAGCGCCAAGCACGCGCGCCGCTTCGGTAATCGGGACGATATCAATGGCGTGCATGGCGTTGTTCACGCCCGAGTAGACCAGCGGCATGACCAGAATAAAGTATGCGCCGGCCAGGACCAGCACCATCGGGATGTCCGTGCCGCCATAGGCGCGCAGCAGCGCGACCGCGCTGATGACGCCCGGAATGGCGTAGGGAATGAGGGTAATCATCTTCATGACGGCCTCCAGCCGGGGCGTGAAGGCGCACACGGCAAACACCAGAGGCGTCATCACCAGCACCGCCGCCGCCACGCTGAGGGCGCTGACGAACACGCTGCGCAGGATGGACATCCAGAAGCGGCCTTCGGAGAACAGCTCGACATAAAACTTGAGCGTGAACGTGCTGGGCAAAATGGTGTTGGACCAGTTGTCCGTCAGCGAATACACGCCCGTGATGACAAACGGCATGAACAGGTATATCATCAGGAAGATGACGATGAGCTTCGGGCCCAGCTTTGTTTTTTTCATGACTTCAGCCCCCTTCTGCCGGCCACGCGCGAGGCCCAGTCATTGATCAGCATGACGACAATCAGCACCATGGCCAGCGTAATGGCCAGCGCCGAACCAAGCTCCGGCTTGGTGCGGATGTCGCCGCTCATCAGCGCGCCGATGCGAATCGGCACAATATTGTAGCTGGAGGAGACCAGGTAGTACGCCGTGGCAAACGCGCCCATGGCGTTGGCAAAGAGCACCGTGAACGTGGAAAGAATGCTGGGCAGGATGGCCGGAATGCCGATGCGCGTCCAGAACTGCACGCTGGACGCGCCCAGGATGGACGCCGCTTCCTTCCAGTCGTCCCGTATGCCGCGGTAAATGGGGTAGAGCAGCATGATGCCCAGAGGCACCTGAAAATAGGTGTAGGCGATAACCAGCCCCTGGACGGTGCGGATGGAAAAGCTCTGGGTAATATCGATACCGAACGCCTTCAGAAGCGTGACAAACATACCCGAGCTGCCCAGCATGACCGTCAGCGCAAAGCCCAGCGGCAGGCCGGCAAAATTGCTGGTCATGTTGACCACGACGAGCAGGTTATTCTGGGTGTGTTCGCTGGCGAAGCGGGTGATGGCATAGGAACAGAACAGCGCGATGAGAATGCCGTAAAGGCTGGATTGCAGGGACAGCACAAAGCTGTTGCGGAAGCTTTGAAAATAGAATTTGCTGGTAAAAATACTGACGAAGTTTTCCAGAGAGAACCCGCCTGTTTCCGGGCTGGACAGCGAGGTGGAAATCAGGCTGAGCAGCGGCATCCCCATGAACGCGACGACAAAGGCAAGGAACATCAGCATTGTCACCGCGTAAAACACATTGACGCCCCTCTTTTTTTTCAAGGCACGTCCCTCCTAACGAACTTGGGGCTGCGCGCAATGCGCAGCCCCCGCGTTTACCAAAGCGATGGTCAGTTCATGTAGATGGCGACCTCTTCCTGCCACAGCTCGGGCAGGCCGGCGACCGTCTGGTCAAAGACGGACCAGTCTTCCACATAGTAGACGTTGCTGTAGAGCGAGTCGTCCAGGATGGCGGCCTTCGCCTCCTCGGAGAACTCCACGTCGGTGCGGATGGGCTTGGCATGGCCCAGCGCCAGGAAGTTCTGGCCTACGTCGCTGAGAATGACTTCGCGCACCAGCATGGCGGCATAGGGGTTGTTGGCATACTTGTTGATGACCGAAGCATAGCCGGAGGCCGCGGCGCCGTCGGAGGGCACGGTGATGGCATAACGGCCGGTATCTTCGCCCTGCGCCTCGTAGATGGTCTCGGCATAGCCCAGCGCGTTGAAGTCCCACACGACCGCGACGCCGACTTCGCCCTTTTCCAGGTTCTCCACGTACGGGTCGGAAGTAATCAGGCGGCCCTGCTTCGCCAGCTCCGCGAAGAACGGCATGGCCGGGGACAGGTCGGTCTCGTCGCCGCCGTGCGCATAGGCGCACGCCAGCACGCCGACATACGCCTGCGCGGCGCGCTCAATGTCGCCAATCCAGACGCTGTAGTCGCCTTCGAGCAGGTCGGCCCAGGTCTCGGGCAGATCGCCGGTCACGTTCTGGGTGTCGATGATGAAGGCGGTGGTGCAGGTATACGGCTCAATCCAGAGGCCGTCGGGATGCTTGGCGTAGTCGGGGATGGAATCCCAGTGGCTGGTCTTGAACGGCAGGAGCAAATCCTGCTCGACCGCTACGCCCGTCATGGAGATGCCGATATCGCCGATATCCGCGTCCGCCTTGCCCTGCAGCGCGAAGCGCTCCAGCTCCTCGGCGGAGGACATGTCCGTATCGGAGTGGGCAATGCCATAGGTTTCCTCAATGTAAGCCCACAGGTCTTTCCAGTTCGCCCATTCGTCCGGCATGCCCACGGAGAAAACCTGGCCCTCCGCCTGCGCCGCGGCGACGAGCTCTTCCAGCGTCATGCTGGCGGCCGCCTCCGCCGCCGCCAGGTTGGATTCCGCGTCGGCGAGCGCAAGGCCTGACGCGCACAGGCACATCACCAGGGCCAGTACCAGGGACAGCAGTTTTTTCATGACAGGGTACCCTCCTTACAATATGCGATTTGTGGCATAACAGCCGTAAAATTAAGTATAATTTAGCATCTCTGCCCTACCTTGTCAAGACGTCATTTTATACCCGACACGGCCCCGGCCATGCCGCTGCGGCGAAAACAGCGCGAACGCGGCCGGGCGCGCCCGTCGCCCGCGAAGAAAAGACCCGGCGCGGCGGGGTAGTGCTCCGCGGATTTCGCCGTGCTCCAAACATTGACAAAAACGGCGACAAAGGGTATAATTTTTTCTATATAGGTCACAAAGCGTTCGCGCCCGGGGCGCGCAGCGCGCGTTGCGGGCAAGAGGCGCGGGGCAGGCGACCGGGAAGGCGGGCTGGCGAATCGATGGGCGGGGAGACGTTGCTGAGCGTCGGCATTGATATCGGCACTTCGACCACGCAAACGGTATTCAGCCGCATCGTGCTTTCCAACACCGCCCCCGCCTTTTCCATTCCCCGGATACAAATTACGGAAAAAACCGTGCTCTTTCGTGCTCCCATTTGCCTCACGCCGCTCCTGCGCCCTGACACCATCGACGCGGAAGGCGTGCGCGCCCTCGTGGCAGACGCCTACCGCCAGGCGGGTGTCCGTCCTGCGGAGATTGGATGCGGCGCGGTGATTATTACGGGAGAAACGGCGCGCAAGCAGAACGCCCGGGCCGTGCTGGAGGCGCTGTCGGGCTTTGCGGGGGATTTCGTTGTGGCGACCGCCGGCCCCAGGCTGGAAGCCGTCCTGGCCGGCCGCGGCGCCGGCGCGGCGGCGATGTCGGAAGAGAAGGGACGCTCGGTATTGAACCTGGACATCGGCGGCGGCACGACGAACCTTTGCCTGTTCCGCCGCGGAGAGGCCGAGCAGGCCGCCTGTCTGGACGTGGGCGGACGGCTGCTGCGCTTCGAGCCGGGGAGCCTGCGGGTGCGGGACTTTACCGAAGCGATGTCGCGCATCGCCCGGGATGCGGGGGTGCGCCTGGCGCCGGGGGAGACGCTGACGCAGGCGCAGGCGGAGGCCCTGGCCGACCGCATGGCGGGCGTGCTCCTGGAAAGCGTGGGGCTGCGCCCGCGCACGCCGCTGCATGACGCGCTGTGCGTGGGCGAGGCGCTGCCCGAGGGGTGCGAAGCGGATATTTATACGTTTTCGGGCGGCGTGGGCGCGTGCGTGTACGGCGAAGGGACGGACGACGCGGCGTTTTCCGACATCGGCGCGGAGCTGGGCAGGAGCCTGGCGCGCAGCGAGTTTTTTACCCGCGGCCGGGTCATGCGGCCGCCGGAAACGCACAGCGCCACGGTGATTGGCGCGGGCGCATACAGCGTGGAAGTATCCGGGAGCACCGTCTGCTACCGCAACGTGACCCTGCCGATGAAGAATCTGCCCGTGGGCGTGGTCAGAATGCGGGACGCGGAGGACATGAACGGCCTGCGCGCGCGCGTTCTCGAACAGATTTCGCTGCACGACGGCCTGTGCGCCATCGGGTTTGAGGGCATCAGGGCGCCGGACTACGCGACGGTGCTCCGCCTCGCCGAAGAGCTGGGCGAGGCGATGACGGCGCTGCCGGTCAAGGTCGTCATCATGGAGCGGGACATGGCCAAGGCGCTGGGCCAGGCGCTGCTGCGGCGCTGGGGACCGGACGCGTCGGTGCTCTGCATCGACGGTATCCATCTGCGGTACGGGGATACCGTGGACATCGGCGTTCCGCTGTCGGAAGGGCGCGTGCTGCCCGTGGTGGTCAAAACGCTGGCATTCGCATCTGGGGAGGATGGGAAACCGTGAAGCTGTCGACGCAGTTGATGGGCCGGAACTATACGTTCCACTCCGTGCGCGAGGTGATGGGCAAGGCAAACCACGAAAAGTCGGGCGACGGCCTGGCGGGCGTGGCCGCAGAAACGCCGCAGGAGCGGGTGGCGGCGCGCATTGTCCTCAGCCGCCTGCGGGTTCGGGAGCTGTGCGAAAACCCCGCCGTCCCCTATGAAGAGGACGAGGTGACGCGGCTGATTCTGGACGATTTGAACACGCGCATCTACGACGAATATAAGGAAATGTCCATAGGCGAGCTTCGCGAGGAAGTGCTGTGCAGCGATTCGGAAACGCTGCTGCGGATGGGTCGCGGGCTTTCCAGCGAGGTGATTGCCGCGGTCTGCAAGCTGATGAGCAATCTGGATTTGGTCTATGCGGCACGGAAAATCCATGTGACCGCGCACTGCGCGACGACCATCGGCCGTCCGGGCACGCTGTCGGCGCGCCTGCAGCCCAACCATCCCACCGATGACGTGGACGGCATTACCGCCTCGGTGCTCGAGGGGCTTTCCTATGGCGTGGGCGACGCGGTCATCGGGCTGAACCCCGTGGACGCGTCGACGGCCAGCGTGTACGCCATTCTCAACCGCTTCGCCGAGCTGAAGGCGCGCTACGCCATTCCCACGCAGAACTGCGTGCTCGCGCACGTTACGACGGCCATGGACGCGGTGGAAAAGGGCGCGCCGTGCGATTTGATTTTCCAGAGCATCGCGGGCAGCGAAAAGGGCAACCGGGCTTTCGGCATCGACGCCGGGATGATTGCGGACGCCCGTGCTCTCATGCTCGCCAGGGGCGCGTCGCGCGGCCCCAATGTGCTCTATTTCGAGACCGGGCAGGGGAGCGAGCTGTCCAGCGACGCGCATAACGGCTGGGACCAGCTGACCATGGAGTCGCGCTGCTACGGTTTTGCACGCCATTTCGCGCCCTTCCTGGTCAATACGGTGGTCGGCTTTATCGGGCCCGAATACCTCTATGACAGCCGCCAGTTTATCCGCGCGGGCCTGGAGGATCATTTCATGGGCAAGCTCCACGGCCTGCCGATGGGCTGCGACTGCTGCTACACCAACCACATGAAGGCCGACCAGGACGACAATGAGAACCTGGCGGTGCTCCTGGCGGGGGCGGGCTGTACCTATTTTATGGGCGTGCCCCACAGCGACGACGTCATGCTCAACTACCAGAGCACGGGCTATCATGATATCGCCGCCATTCGCGAAACGCTGGGGCTTTCGCCGATACGGGAATTTGAAGCCTGGCTGGAGAAGTGGGGATTCTGGGAGAACGGCCGGCTGACGGCCCGGGCCGGCGACGCGTCGGTCTTTCTGCGCTGAAGGGGGGCTGGCGAAGTGAACGAGCAGGAAATCCGCCGAATTGTCGAGCGCGTGCTCGCACAGATGCAAAAGGAGGGGGCCGACGCGGGCGCGGAGCAGGAAACGCCCCTGCCCGACCTGGCGCAGATTGATTTGCGCACCTGGTATCTGGTGGACGACCCGCAGGACCGCGAGGCGTTCCTGGCGCTGAAGGAAAAAACGCCCGCCCGTCTGGGCGTCGGCCACGCCGGAGCACGGTATCGCACCGAAACGATGCTCCGCTTTCAGGCCGACCACACGGCGGCGCAGAGCGCGGTGTTTTCCGATGTGCCGGAGGCGTTTTTGCAAAGCCTTTCGCTGCGGACGTTTCAGACGCTCTGCCAATCGCGGGACGAGTTTCTGACGCGGCCGGACAAGGGGCGCGCCTTCGCGCCCGACGTGCTGCAGGACATCGCCCGCCACGCAAAGGACAAGCCCCGCGCGGTCGTGTACCTGGCCGACGGCCTGTCGTCCAGCGCGGTGGTCTCCAATGCGGGGGATATTCTGCCCGTGGTGCTGGACGGCCTGCGGGCGGAGGGCGTCTCGTGTGCGGAGCCGTTTTTCGTCAAGTACGGGCGCGTGGCGACGCAGGACATGATTGGCGAGGCGACGGGCGCGGACGTGGTGTGCGTGCTGCTGGGCGAACGCCCGGGCCTGGTCACGGCCAACAGCATGAGCGCCTATCTGGCATACCGGCCTACGGTGGGCATGCCAGAGAGCCGCCGCACGGTGGTGGCGAACATCCACAGCGGCGGAACGCCCTGTGTGGAGGCGGGCGCGCACATTGTGGATTTGATTCGGCTGATGCTGGAAAAACAGAAAAGCGGGATTGAACTGCCCGTCTGACGGAGGAAGGCATGCGCGGCGATCCATTGAGGGCAAAGGTGCTTTCCGTCCGGATGATACCGCGGGCGGACGGCGCGCTGAAGGAACGGTTTTCACTCCGGCCGCAGGAGCAGTCGCTGGGGCTGATTACCTGCGACAGCGACGACGTGGGCTATACGGCCCTGGACGAGGCGACCAAGAAGGCCGAAGTGCGCGTGTGCTACGCGCAGTCCATGTACGCAGGCGCGGCCAACGCCAATACCGCGCTGGCCGGGGAGTTTCTGGGCATCCTGGCCGGCCCCACGCCGGCCGAAGTGGAAAGCGGACTGCGGGCCGCGGCGGCGTTTATCGAGCATGGCGGATGCTTTTATTCGGCCAATGACGACGACTCCGTGCCCTATTATGCGCACTGTATTTCGCGCACGGGCAGCTACCTGTCCGCCGCGTGCGGCATCGCGGAGGGTTCGCCGCTGGCGTATCTGATTGCGCCGCCGCTGGAGAGCATTTACGCCATGGACAAGGCGCTGAAGGCTGCCAGCGTCCGGCTGGTGGAGTTTTACGGGCCGCCGTCCCCGACCAATTTCGGGGGCGGGCTGCTGACGGGTTCGCAGTCCGACTGCGCGGCTGCGTGCCAGGCCTTTGCACAGGCCGTATGCGAAGTGGCGGGCCGGCCGCTTTGCTTCGAGGAGTGATGGAATGAGCGTAACGGCGTTGGGGATGATTGAGACCATCGGCCTGGTTTCCGCCATCGAGGCTGCGGACGCGGGGCTGAAGGCCGCGCGCGTGCGGCTGCTGGGCACGGATTATGTGCGCGGTGGTCTGGTCATGGTGCGCTTCGAAGGAGAAGTCGCCGCCGTGCAGGCCGCGGTGGACGCCGGCGCCGAGGCGGCCCGCCGGGTCGGACATGTCTTTTCCGCCCACGTCATTCCCCGCGCGATGCCGGAAGTATTCTGCATGCTGGCGCTGGACGTGGGAGAAGGACCGGCCCGGCGCCATATGGACGGCTGCGCGCAGTGCGGCGGATGCGAAGGCGGGAGAAGAGCGTGCGGGCTGTCCTGGGCGCCGGGGGCCGGCGCTGCGGCGTCCGAACCAAAGCCGGCGCCCGCGGAGGCGGCGCCCACGTGGGAGCAGATGCGGACGTGGAAGGTGGTACGCCTGCGGCAGTACGCCCGCAGGCTCGAAGGCTTCCCGATGTCCCCCAACGAGATACGCTATGCCAAGAAGAAAGACCTGCTGGACGCCCTGCGCGCCCTGCTGGGAAAGGAGACTGATTGATGCAGCTGGACCGTGATCTCGCCTCCATACAGGAGGTACGCGACCTGATTCGCGCGGCCAAAAAGGCCCAGGCGCTGCTGGCCGAGATGAATCAGCGGCAGGTGGACGATATCGTGCGCGCCATGAGCGAGGCGGCGTGCCGGCACGCCCGGGAACTGGCCCACATGGCGGTGGAAGAGACCGGCTTTGGCGTGGAAGGCGACAAGGTGACCAAGAATCTGTTCGCCGGGCGCACGGTGTATGAGTCCATCCGCGACGTGCGCAGCATCGGCATCATCGGCGAGGACCGGGAAAAGAGAATCCTCGAGGCGGCCGTGCCCGTGGGCGTGGTGGCGGGCCTGGTACCCAGCACCAATCCGACCTCCACGACCATTTTCAAGGCCCTCATCTCGGTCAAGGCGGGCAACGCCCTGATTGTATCGCCGCATCCGTCCGCCGTGCGCTGCATTGGCAGAACCGTGGAAATCCTGACCGAGGCGGCGGGCCGCATGGGCGCGCCGGCCGGCATGCTGTCCATGATGACCCTGCCGACCCTGCAGGGCACCTCGGAATTGATGAAGCTGTCCGATTTGATTCTGGCGACGGGCGGCACGGCCATGGTCAAGGCGGCGTATTCGTCCGGCACGCCCGCGCTGGGCGTAGGCCCCGGCAACGTGCCGGCCTATATCGAGCGCACGGCCAATATTCCGGACGCCGTGCGGCGCATTCTGGCGAGCAAGACGTTTGATAACGGCACCATTTGCGCGTCCGAGCAGTCCATTGTGACGGAACGGTGCGTCAAAAACGAGGTGATTGCCGAACTCAAACGCCAGGGCGGCCATTTCGTATCCGGCGAGGATGCGGACAGGCTGGCCCGCGTCATCCTGCGCCCCGGCGCGGCGACGGTCAATCCGCGCATCGTCGGGCGCAGCCCGCAGACCATCGCCGACATGGCGGGCATCCGCATCCCGTCGGACGCCCGCGTACTCCTCTGCGAGCAGGAGCACGTCGGCCGCGAGTATCCCTTCTCCATCGAAAAGCTCTCGCCCATCCTGGCCTTTTACACGGTGGAGGACTGGCAAAGCGCCTGCGAGAAATGCCTGGAGCTGCTGCGCTTTGGCGGAATGGGGCACAGCCTGTCCATGCATACGCAAAACGCAGAACTGGTGCGAACGTTCCTGACCAAAAAACCGGTGTCCCGCCTGCTGGTCAACACCGGCTCCACACAGGGCGGCATCGGCGCGACCACGGGCATTATGCCTTCGCTGACGCTGGGCTGCGGCGCGGTGGGCGGGAGCGCCACCAGCGATAACGTCACCGTCCACCATCTTTTCCAGATTCGCCGCGCCGCCTATGGCCTCATCGAGCCGGAGGCGGTCGCCGCCGAATCCGCGCCGCAGCCCGCGCCCGTTCGCAGCGCTGCGGCCGACGCGCTCAGCTCCGAGGAGATGGAGCGCATTGTGCAGGCCGTACTCCGGCAGGTACGCGGGCGGCCATAGCCCGCCTCCGCCGTTTGCATACAAGCCAAGGCATACGCTCTGAAATAAAAAGGAGGAACAACCTATGAATCGTGAAAAGATCGCACTGGGCATGGTGGAGACCAAGGGCTTGGTCGGCTCCATCGAGGCGGCGGACGCCATGGTCAAGGCCGCCAACGTTACCCTGGCCGGCAAAGTGCACGTCGGCGGCGGACTGGTCACCGTGATGGTGCGCGGCGACGTGGGCGCGGTAAAGGCCGCGACGGACGCGGGCGCGGCGGCGGCCGATCGCGTGGGCGAGCTGGTGTCCGTCCATGTCATTCCCCGTCCCCATGAGGAGCTGGAGAGCATTCTCCCGCATATCGAAGTGTGATCGACTTTTCGCAGGAGGGAAACGCAATGGATCTTATCGCTCTGGGCATGATTGAAACCCGCGGCCTGGTCGGCTCCATCGAAGCGGCGGACGCCATGGTCAAGGCCGCCAACGTCACCCTTATCGGCAAGGTGCATGTCGGCGGCGGCCTTGTGACGGTGATGGTGCGCGGCGAGGTGGGCGCGGTGAAGGCTGCGGTGGACGCGGGCGCGGCGGCGGCCGAGCGCGTCGGACATCTGGTGTCTACGCACGTCATTCCCCGTCCGCACGAGGAAGTCAACGCCATTCTCCCCACGCGCGAATAACGCCCCGTGCGCGCGCCCTGACGGCCTGGCGGAGCATGGGCCGAAGCTGCGGCGTGCTCCGGCACGGCGAGAGCGCCCAGCGACGGTGCTCCGCATCCGGGTGAACGCCGTCAAGGCGTTTCAGCGCCTGCTGGCAGGAGAGCAGGCTTCCTAACGCGCCGTCCGCGCGCCGGACTTCGCGGGGGAAAACCTGCGGCAAGGGAGGAAACATATGCATTACATTACCGAGCGGGAGCTGCGCAGCCGCTTTGCCTCCGGCGTACCGGAGCATTTCGATGTGCCGCCGGACGCCAGGCTGACGCCGGCGGCGCGTCAATACCTGATGGATTTGCGGCTGTATAAAATCGGGGAGAGGCCCAAACGGCCCCCGGAAGGGAAAAAGCCGGAGCACCGGACGCACCTGACAGGCGCGGAGCTGGTCTCCAAGGCGCATCCGCGCATCGCGCTGCGCGGAAAGCTGGATACGCTGCAAAGCGAGCTGCTGCTGTGCCTGCTGGACGCGCCGTGCGAAGTGCGCGCAGGCCTGCAGGACGCGCTGGAGCTGGTGCGCAACGTGCTGGCCTGCGACGTAAAGGGGACCCCGCTGCCGGACTGGAAGCTGGACGGCCTGACGGCGGACGAGGTGCGCGCCGCTTCGCACCGGCCGCAGACATTCGGGTATCCCGGCCATATTCTGCCCGCGCCGGAGCAGGGCAGGCTTTCGCTGCAGATGAACCGGCTGCGCGCGCTGACTCGCGAGGCGGAGGTGGCGGCGGTGACGGCGTTCGACCATGGCGACCGGCTGGACCGGCTCGATTTGGTAACGGCGCTCAACCGGCTGTCCAGCTTCTTTTATGTGCTCGAGCTGCGCACGGCCATTCGGGAGGGGTGAACCATGGACCGGATTGACGCCATTGTCCGCGCCGTGCTGGAGAGGCTTGCGGCCGAAGGCGGGGCGAAGCAGGAAGGCGCTGCGGACGGTTTGGGCGCGCCCGCCGGCGGGGCGGACGCATCGGCCGGCTGTGCCGAGCGCCGAACCGAGCGCCCGGTCATCCCCGCGGAGCTGTCCGCCCGCCATGTGCACCTGTCAGAGGAGGATCTTCAGGCGCTCTTTGGCGTGCGCACGCTGGAAAAAGTGCGGGATATTTCCCAGCCCGGCCAGTTTTTGTCCACGCTCCGCCTGCGGCTCATCGGCCCCAAGGGAGTCCTGGAAAACGTCGCGGTGCTCGGACCGCCGCGCAGGGAAACCCAGGTGGAGATTTCCGCTACCGACGCCCGCGCCCTGGGCATTCAACCGCCGGTTCGCATGTCCGGCGACCTTCGCGGCGCGGCCCGCGTGACGCTGCAGGCAGGGGAGGCGTTCCTGTCGCGCGAGGCGGCCATTATCGCCCGGCGGCATCTGCATATGACCCCGCCGCAGGCCGCGTGCTACGGGCTCAGGGACGGGCAGCGCGTATCCGTGCGGGTGTGCGGAACAAGGCCGCTGGTGCTGGAGGACGTGGCGGTACGGGTCACGGACGCTTCCGCGCTGGCGCTGCACATCGATGCGGACGAGGCCAACGCGGCGGGGGTGAGCGGCGCGTGCACATGCGAACTGGTGGGAGCATGCACCGGCAGGGATGCGGGGGAGCAGTGCGCCGAGGCGGCGTGCTCCGACCAGGCTACTGCGTGCTCTTTTGAAGGCAAGGCGCTTACGGAGCAGGTGCTGCGCACGTTGGCCGGGCAGGGCGCGCAGAAGATTGTGCTCCGCCGGGGGCAGCTGGTGACGCCGCTGGCGCGCGATACGGCCAAGAGCCTGCATATCACGTTGGAGGCACCCAAATGATTATTGCGAAGGTAGTAGGAAATCTGTGGGCGACCCGCAAGGAAGAGTCGCTGGTGGGCCGCAAGCTGATGATGGTGCAGCCCGCCTCGCTGGAAGGCGACGTCCAGGGAGAGTGCTTTGTCGCGGTGGACACCATCGACGCGGGTGTTGGCGAGATGGTGCTGGTGGCGCAGGGCTCTTCCGCCCGCAAATCCCTGGGACAGACCGACTCCCCCGTGGACGCGGCCATTGTGGCCATCATTGACATCCACGAGGTCAAGCGCGGGGGCGGCGCATGAATGCGCTGGAACGCCTGCGCGCGGGCGGCGTGGTCGGCGGCGGGGGCGCGGGCTTTCCGCTGTATCAGAAGCTGGCCGCCCGGGTAAAGACGCTGCTGATAAACGCCGCGGAGTGCGAACCGCTTCTGCGCTCCGATCAGTACCTCATGCTGCATGAGACCGAGGCGCTCCTGCGCGGCGCGGAGGCGCTGCGGGCGTTGGCGGGCGCGGAACAGTGCGTGCTCTGTCTGAAAGAGCATTACAGAGAGCAGCTCCGCGTGCTCCGGGAGGGGATAGAACGCCTGGCGCTGGAAAGGGTATCGGTGAAAGCCATGCCCGCGGTCTATCCTATCGGCGATGAACAGGCGGTCGTCTACGAGGCGACGGCGCGCGCGGTGCCGCCGCTGCGCCTGCCCTCCAGCGTGGAGGCAACGGTGGTCAGCGTTTCCACCGCCATCAACGCTTACTATGCGCAATCGGGCGTCCCGGTTACGCACCGTTATGTGACGGTCGCCGGGTGCGTGCTCCGCCCGGGCGTGTATCACGTTCCGGTCGGGATGCCGGTTTCCGAGCTGCTGGAGCAGGCGGGCGGCTGCACCGTGCGGGAGCACCGCGTGTTTCTGGGCGGGCCGATGATGGGCACGCTCCTCCATCCGCAGGACGATGCGGTCGTTACGAAGACCTGCGGTGGCGTGCTGGTGTTTCCTGCGGCGCACGTCCTCGTCCGACAGGCGGAGCTGCCGCTGGCGCATATGCGCAACCGCGCAAAGGCCGCCTGCATCCAGTGCCGCACCTGTACGGATTTGTGCCCGCGCTATCTGCTCGGCCATCCCATTGCGCCGCATCTGAGCATGCGCGCGTTCGCCATGGGCCGCGATATGCAGGACGGTTCGCCGCTGCTGTGCATGGAATGCGGCGTGTGCGAGCTGTACGCGTGTCCGATGTCGCTTTCGCCGCGCGCGGTGCAGCGCATGTATAAGGAAGCGCTGCGCGGGCAAGGCGCCAGGCCGGACTTTGCGGCCGAAGCGGCGCATCGTATGCGCGGCTGCCGCCAGGTGCCCACCGAGCGGCTGATGGCCCGCATCGATGTGAGCGCCTATGCGTTCGACACGCCCGCGCAGGCCGTCGAGGTAACGTCCGAACGAGTCCGGATTCCGCTGCGCCAGCATATCGGGGTTGCGGCAGCGCCATGCGTCGCGCCCGGCGAGCGCGTGCGCTGCGGCGACACGGTGGGACGCATGGCGCCCGGCGCGCTGGGGGCGGACGTGCATGCCAGCATCGACGGGGTGGTGGAACGGGTGGACGCGGACGCGGTGGTCATTGGAAGGGAGGCAGCGCGGTGATTTCGCTGGGTCTTTTGGAGCTGAACAGCATTGCGCGCGGCGTGGAGGCGGGCGACGCGATGCTCAAGGCCGCGGAGGTAACGCTGCTCAAGGCCGGCTCGGTCTGCCCGGGCAAGTATACCGTGGTCATCTCCGGCGAGGTGGCGGCGGTGAAGGCTGCGATGGACGCGGGGCGGGCGCTGGCACGCGACTGCCTGGTGGACGATTTGACCATCGCCAGCCTGGAACCCCAGGTCATCCCCGCGATTGCCGGCTGCGCCCAGACGCGCGGCGTGCAGGCGCTGGGCGTGATGGAGTTTTACTCCATCGCCGCTTCCGTCGTTGGTGCGGACGCGGCGGCCAAGGCGGCCGACGTGCGGCTGCTGGAGGTTCGCCTGGGCCTGGGAATTGGCGGGAAATCCTATGTATCGCTTTCCGGGGAGGTGGCGGCAGTGCAGGCGGCGGTCGACGCGGGCATCGCCGAAGCGAAGGCCAAGGGCCTGCTGGTCTCCACCTGTGTAATTCCCTCACCGCGGGAAGAAATATTTGATTCTATGCTTTGAGGAGGTACGGTATCATGCAAGTCGTCTATGCACATCGCGGCGCGTCGGGGTATGCGCCGGAAAACACCTTGGAGGCTTTTGAACTGGCTGCAAAGATGGGCGCCTATGGCGTGGAGCTGGACGTGCATATCGCCAAGGACGGAGAAATCGTCGTGGCGCACGATGAAACCATCGACAGGGTCAGCGACGGGAGCGGATACATCTGCCAGATGACCACGGCCGAGCTGAAGCGCTTCCGCTTTAATAAAACGCATCCCGAATGCGCAGACGCGACCCTGCCCACGCTGCGCGAGGTATACGAGCTGCTCAAGCCCTACGGGCTGCACGTCAACGTGGAGCTGAAGAACAGCGTTATCTTCTATGAGCGCCTGGAGGAAAAATGCGTGGAACTGGCGGCCCAAATGGGCATGACCGATCGCGTGCTCTATTCCAGCTTCAACCATTACAGCCTGGTGCATCTCAAAGAGATGGACGCCTCGATTCCCTGCGGTGCGCTCTACCATGCCACGCTGGTACGCCCGTGGGAGTACGCGCACAGTCTGGGATTGAACGCGCTGCATCCGCATATGTCCGAGCTGCTTGTGAAGGGCGAATGCGAGCAGGCGCACGCGCTGGGGCTGGAAGTCAACCCATGGACCGTGAACACGCCGGAGCATCTGCGCGCGGTCATCGCGGCGGGCGCGGACCGCATCATTACCAATTTCCCCGATCGGGCGCTGGAGGCGCTGCGGGAGGCGAA
This sequence comes from Candidatus Avichristensenella intestinipullorum, assembly GCA_018713305.1. Taxonomy (GTDB): domain Bacteria; phylum Bacillota; class Clostridia; order Christensenellales; family Aristaeellaceae; genus Avichristensenella; species Avichristensenella intestinipullorum. The sequence continues at coordinate 28,409 of DVFI01000121.1, read as the reverse complement.
ATAAAGGCGGGCAGACGCCGAATCGCGCGAAATTGCCTGCGCGGCATGGCCGTGCAGGCAGTTTTGACCGTCGACAAAGCCTTGTCGACGGCCTTTCGCTGCAAGGCTGTTTCTCAGCCTTGCAGCGAAGGGAACATCATGTTCCTGTGCGCAAAGCGCACGGCCGGAACATGATAGCGGAAGCGGCTTGCAGCCGCTCCTCGCGGCGGACCGCCGCCCGGGGAGGATGCAGCGGGCGCCCGGCTCGGCGGCGCCGGTGATGGCCATGCGGTTTTCCGTGCGATGCAAGGGAACGACGGCCTGGGGCTGCCTGCAGCATCGCTTCCTTTTTATATGCGCATGGTGGAAACGCCTGCGCGCCGCCGCCTTGACAGGGGCGGGTCGGTATGGTATATAGAGCCTAGAGAACCTGGAGCGGGCGCGGGCCGCCCGGACGGCCCGGCCGATTTTCGGAAACGGAGGGCTTTGTGACATGCGATATCATGTGCTCAGCGGAATTGACCGTCTGGATACGGTCGCGCGGCAGCTGTCGGGCCGGCGGGTCGGCCTGATGACCAACCCCACGGGCGTGGACCACGAACTGGTCAGCACCATTGACCGGATTGGACGGGATTTCCGCCTGACCGCCATGTTTGCCGTAGAACATGGGATTCGCGGCGATATCCAGGCGGGCAAGGCGGTGGATACTTTCGTAGACGAGGCAACGGGCGTGACCGTCTTTAGCGCTTACGGCAAGCACTGCCATTTCAGCGACGAAATGCTGGACGCTTTCGACGTTCTGGTGTTTGACATGCAGGACGTGGGCGCCCGTTTTTATACCTATCTGTATTCCCTTTCCTATGCCATGGAGTCCTGCGCGCGCGCCGGCAAGGACGTGGTCGTCCTGGACCGTGTCAATCCGCTGGGCGGCGTCAAACGCTGCGGCACGGTCCTGGATACGCGCTTTTCTTCCTTCGTGGGGGATTACGAGCTGCCGACCCAGTACGCGCTGACCATTGGCGAATTTGCGCGCTACGTGCGGGACTATCTGCATCTGGACGTGGATGTGACCGTGGTGCCCCTGCAGGGCTGGCGGCGGGAGATGTATCTGGACGATACGGACCTGCCCTGGGTCGCCCCTTCGCCGAACTGCCCGGATTTGGCGGCGGCGCTGTGCTATATCGGCACCTGCATCTTTGAAGGAACCAACCTCAGCGAGGGCCGCGGCACCACGCAGCCGTTCCAGATCATCGGCGCGCCGTTTGTGGACGGGGCGGCGCTGGAAAAGCGCATGAACGCGCTGGGGCTGGAGGGGCTGCATTTCCGGCGCACCTCTTTCTGCCCGATGTTCAATAAGCATCAGGGCGCGCTGTGCCATGGCGTGCAGATGCACATCACCGACAGGGAGCGGAGCGACGTGTTCGCGGGCGGCCTGTACCTGCTGGATACCCTTCGGGACATGTATCCGGAGCAGGTGGAGTTCCTGGGCAAAAACGAGCAGGGCATCTATACGCTCGACAGGCTCCTGGGCACCAACGCCTACCGGACCGGACAGTGCAGCGCGAAGGCGCTTGTGGAACAGAGCCGGGAGCCGGTGCGCCGCTTTGGCGAGCAGACGGCGAAATATCTGCTGTATTGACGAAACGGCGCCCGGAAACAGCTAGGAGGAGCGGCCTGTGCACAGCGGCGATATCATCCGGACCTTTCAACCCATTATGGCCAACACGGAGGGCATCTGCGGCTTTATCTCCCAGGCCAGCAGCCCGCGCCTGATGCGCGTGCTGGAAGGCATCGAGCAGTCGCCCCTTACCAAGGTGCAGTTGGATCAGCTGCTCTCGCTTCAGGGCATCTGCTGCGTCACGGACGGATTCTTTCGCTACTATTGGCTGACCGCTCCCCGGCATTTTTACCGGCTGGAGCCCATTGCGCTGCCCGAGGCATGCGACGGCATCGCCAGCATCGAGCAGCTGCGCTGGGGCTTTAACCGCCTGTTCATTGACTGCCTCCTGCTCTTTGGCAATATCCCCATGGGCTTTCGCACGCTGGCGCAGATGTCCTATGAGGCGCTGGAAGCGTTTTTTGCCCGGCAAAGGACGCCTGACGAGGCCATTCAGCGCCGCGGAAGCACCCTCCCGTTCCATGATATCCCCAAGGAGGACCGCTATCTTATTTCCGAGATGGCCTGCAAAACATTCGCCAATATCTACGGAAAGGGCGAATTGCTGGAAAAGCTGAAGACCTCGTATCGGGAGGCAAGGCGCAGGGGCATCCGCCATCCGACGTTTCGCAAGCTGCTGGACGGCGAATACCTGCAGCGCGAGCCGGACCAGCTGTCCCTGTTTGCGGCCAACGATATCCTGGACGAGCAGGCCGAAGACGAAGCGGATATTGAGAAAAAGGCGGCGCTGCTTTCGGAGCGGTTCGAGCGCGCGCACCGGATGGCGCTGGAGAACACGGAGCTGTATCTGTCGCTGGTCAACGACCTGGACGTATATGTCGCCACGAGCATGCGCACCAAGGAACACTTCATGGAAATGGCGCGCTTTTGTGAAACCGTGTTCCAAAGCGACGAGCTGCGCGCATACGATTTGCGCTATTTTGACCCGACCATCAGCGCGGCGGACTCGCACGAGGACAAGGGGCTCATCGAATGCCTGATGGTCAAGGCCGCCAGGATGCTGATTTACTCTTCGGGCGATAAGGACTCTTTCGGCAAGGACGTGGAGGCCGCCATGGCCCTGTGCCTGGGCAAGCCCACCATTTTCTACTGCAAGGAAAAAAACGGCCGCGCCGCCTTCTTCCGCCATGTCCATCCGCTCAGCCGGCTGGTGGACTTCCGCACGGGCGTGGCCGGAGGCGTCATGGTCTGCGAGAACGAGCGGGAGGTCATTCGCCTCGTGAAGCGCATCCTTACCAACCAAATGGAGTATGTCATCGACAGAAAATACCCGGACAGAGCGTATTACCTTTTGAAGGAGCGCACCACGGATTCCATCGTGCGCATCCAGACGGACAACCGGCTGCTCAGCAGCGTGTTCTGGAACAGCTACCACCCCATGGGCGGGGACGCGCCCTGAAAAGCGCGCCCCGGACGGCAGACCCTGTTCCCCCACGGAAGGAAACCGGAGGCGCGGCCGCGGCCGGGGAACGGGAGCGCGGGGGAAGCAAATTTGTCGGACATCGCAAAAAGCCGTTGACAATGCCTTGCGCTTGTGCTAAATTATATAGGCATGTTTGGAGGTGGGCTTGGCCCGCCTTGTTCCTGTGAAATTTTTGAAGATGGAGGTGGACGTCATGGCTGTCGGCGCCCGTGTGAAGATTACGCTGGCCTGCCCGGAATGCAAGCAGCGCAATTATAACACCATGAAGAACAAGAAAAATAACCCCGACCGCATCGAGCTGAGCAAGTATTGCCCGTTTTGCAGAAAGCACACGCCGCATAAGGAAACCCGCTGACGCTTGGTAACGGCAAAGGATGTGAAAGAATTGGCCAAGGACGAAAAGAACCTTCCCAAGGAAAAAGAGAAGGAAAAGAAGGCCGGCGGCAACAAGTTTGTCAGGGCGATTACCGCGCTGCCCAGGCGGATGTGGAACGCCATTACCAACTCGTATGCCGAGCTGCGGAAAGTAACCTGGCCGAGCCGCAAGGACCTTATCAACTACACGGCCATCGTGCTGGTCTTTATGATCATCATGGCGTGCGTGGTCGGCGTTCTCGACCTGGGCGCTACGGAACTGATCTCTCTCATTATCGGATAACGATTAGGAAGGGGACGGCATGGCAGATCACGGCGAAAGCAACGGATTGCAATGGTATGTCGCGCATACCTACTCCGGTTATGAGAACAAGGTCAAAGCCAATCTCGAAAAGGCCGTGGAAAACAACGGCATGCAGGACTTGATTCAGGAAATCCGCGTGCCGGTGGAAGAGGTCATCGAGATAAAAAACGGCAAGCGCCGCACGGTGCAGCGCAAGGTGTTTCCCGGCTATGTGCTGGTGCGCATGGTCATGACGGACGAGTCCTGGTACGTCGTGCGAAACACGCGCGGTGTCACCGGTTTTGTCGGCCCGGGGTCCAAGCCGATCCCGCTGACGGACGAGGAAGTCGAAACCATGGGCATGGAATGCCGCAGCATGCGCGTGGACATCGCCTTGGGCGAAGAAGTGCGGATTCTGTCCGGCCCCCTGGAGGATTTCGTGGGCCGGGTGGAAGAAATCGATACGCTGCACCAGACGGTGCGCGTGGTCGTCACCATGTTTGGCCGCGAGACGCCCGTGGAGCTGGAATTCTCGCAGGTCAAGCGCGAAAAATAACGTCATCAACAGCCTTCGGGCGTTGAGACCCCGCGGCCGTGTCCGCGGGCGTGGGAGGAACCGAGGTTCCGCGTAACCACAAATAGAGGAGGATTTATTGCATGGCTAAGAAAGTGACGGCGATCATCAAGCTGCAGGTGAACGCGGCGAAGGCTACGCCGGCGCCCCCGATTGGCCCGGCCCTCGGCCAGCATGGCGTCAACATCCCCGGATTCTGCAAAGAATTCAACGAGCGCACGGCCAAGCAGGCCGGCCTGGTGATCCCGGTCGTTATCACCGTTTACTCCGACCGCTCCTTTACCTTCATCACCAAGACGCCGCCGGTGCCGGTGCTCATCAAAAAGGCGCTGAACATCGAAACCGCGTCGGGACGGCCCAACCGCGACAAGGTCGGCCAGCTGACCCGCGAGCAGGTGCGCCAGATTGCCGAGACCAAGATGCCCGACCTCAACGCCGGCAGCATTGAGGCCGCGATGAGCATGGTGGCCGGCACCGCGCGCTCCATGGGCGTGACCGTAGAGGCATAAGGAACGAATTGTGGGAGGCTAAAACCGCTATCACCACAGGGAGGAAATGAAATGAAGCACGGCAAGAAATATGTTGACAGCGCCAAGCTGATCGACCGCCTGACGCAGTATGACCCCCAGGAGGCCATTGCGCTGGCCAAGCAGACCGCCAAGGCGAAGTTTGACGAGACCATCGAAATCTCCGTCCGCCTGGGCGTTGACCCCCGCCACGCTGACCAGCAGGTCCGCGGCGCGGTCGTTCTCCCCAACGGCACGGGCAAAACCGTGCGCGTGCTCGTCTTCGCCAAGGGCGACAAGGCCAAGGAGGCCGAGGCCGCCGGCGCGGATTTCGTGGGCGCGGAGGACATGGTCGCGAAAATTCAGCAGGAGAACTGGTTCGGCTTTGACGCCTGCGTCGCTACGCCGGACATGATGGGCATCGTGGGCCGCATCGGCCGTATCCTCGGCCCGAAGGGCCTCATGCCCAACCCCAAGAGCGGCACGGTCAGCATGGATGTGACCCGCGCCATCCACGATATCAAGGCCGGTAAGGTCGAGTATCGCGTGGACAAGACCGCCATCATCCACTGCCCCATCGGGAAGAAGTCCTTTGAGGACGAAAAGCTTATGGAGAACCTGACCACCCTGATGGACGCCATCAACAAGGCCAAGCCGGCCGCGGCGAAGGGCACGTACCTGCGCTCGGTCGTCCTGTCCAGCACGATGGGCCCCGGCATCAAGGTCAACCCGCTCAAGTTCTAATCGCTGAAGCAACCGGTCGGTTCCAAGCGGACATGGGAATGCCAAACATGCAAAAGAGCGCGCCTGAAAAGCGCGCTCACAGACCGTCGACAAAGCCTTGTCGACGGTCTTTCGTTTGTCGACAAAGGCCGGCTGCGCGGTCCTTTGTCGCCAGGACACGTTTCCCCTGCGCCTGGGGGCGCGGCCGGGGAAACGCGCAGGGAAATCTTGCTGCGCAGGGCTTCCGAACCCGCCGCGCATGTCGCCGGGTTCGGATTCCATTTGGAGGGCTTCGGCCCTCTCTCGCTTTTATCGTCCCCGGCGGCGTGCGCGGCGAAGGCGGTTATCGCCCGCGGCCCCCTCTTTTTTTCATGTCGTTTCTGATGGCATCCAGACAGGCGGACGGAACGGCGCCGTGCTCGCGAAAGGAGGCCACGGCCTGGCTCATCATGCGAAAGTTCAGCTCGGTGCCTTGGCCGTCCGGCACATACTCCGCGGCGCGGTCGGCGCCGATGCCAAACTGGCCGGCGGTTTCCACGGCGTCGATGTTGGCGCCCAGAAAGAGAAATTCCCAGCCGTAGCGCTCCTGCTGCCGCTGAATCATCCGTTTGATGTGCGCCGCATCATAGTGTCGGCTGGCGTTTTCCTCGCCGTCGGTGATGATGAGGAACAGCACCTTTTCCGCGCGGTAGTCCTCCGCGGTGTTTTTCTGCACCGCAGCGATTTTGTGAAGGGTCTGGCCGATGGCGTCCAGCAGGGCGGTGGAGCCGCCAACAACGTACTGCTTTTCGGTGATGGGCGAGACGGCCCGAAGGTCGATGCGGTCGTGGAGCAGCTCATAGCGGTGGTCGAAGAGCACCGTGGTCAGGACGCATTCGCCGTCTACCGCCCGCTGCCGCTCCAGCATGGCGTTGTAGCCGCCGATGGTGTCCTTTTCCATGCCGCGCATGGAGCCGCTCCGGTCCAGGATGCATACCAGTTCCGTGAGATTCTTTTTCATAGGAAAAGCCCTCCTGCTCATGAATTGCATCCATAGGATAGCGCAGAAGGGCCCGCTTTGGGTCGCCCGAAAAGCGACATCTGTCAGCTCGCGCCGAGAAGCGGCTGGTCGTATTGGAACAGCACCTGGTTGATTTCAAAAACGTCGTATATCCCGCTGACGATGAAAAATTCCACGATGACATCGAACTTCCGGCTGTGGGACAGCGCATATCCTGCCCTTTTCAACAGGTCGTCGGTTTCCTCCAACGTCAGCTCCAGGGCGATGGCCAGCGCCAGAATCGTCCGCTTGCCGGGCGTATATCCCTTGCCGGTGCGAATCTTGGAAAACAGCTTTCGGTCGATGTTGGCGCGCCGATAGACCTGCGCGTCGGTCTTGCCCTTGGCGTCAATCAGGCGCAGGAGCGTGGCGTTGAACGGCTCGTCCAGCTGCTCCATCCGCTCGTCCAGCGACGGGATCGCAGCCATGGGCGCAGGCGCTGCGCACGGCGGTTCCAGGGCGCTGCGCATGGCCCGGTATTCGACATCCAGCAGTTCCCGGCGCTGGATGCGGTGGATATCCACGTAGTGATCATCCAGGTAGTTTTCCACAGCGCCGAGCAGCTTTTCGCTGACGGCGAAGGCGACCCGGTCAAAAACCACCAGATAGACTTCCATGTCATGCTCGGCCAGAAAGTCCTGAATCGCGGCGGTGGCTACCTGAAGCGCCTCGTCCTTGGGATAGCCGTAAATGCCGCTGGATATCAGCGGAAAGGCGATGCTCCTGCACCGCTTTGCCAGCGCCAGCTGCAGGGACTTCGTGTACGCGGAGTAAAGCAGCCGCCGACTCTGCTCGGCATGCCCGGGGCGGTACACAGGCCCGACGGCATGGATGACGAATTTTGCCGGCAGGCGAAAGCCGGGGGTGAGGACGGCTTCGCCCGTTTGGATGGGCGCAATCCTGTCGCAGGCCGCCTGCATTTGGGCAGGGCCGGCGGCCTGGAAAATGGCTCCGCAGACGCCGCCTCCCATGGCCAGGTCGGTATTGGCGGCGTTGACGATGGCGTCAACCCGCATCTGTGTGATGTCCTGCCGGACGATGGTCAAGGGCATGCTTTCACCTTCCTTCCAGCGATTGGGGCGCTGTCGCGCGAAGCGGCCTGCGGAAGACTTCTCCGCCGGAAACGCCCCGGCTTGCGCGTGGCAAAGCGCCCGACGCAGGCCAGGGGCGAAAACGCATTTCCATTGTATCGCATTCGGCGGGCATGTCAAGCGCTTCGCGTGAAACGATGCGCCGCCGCAGGCGGGACGTCCGGAAGGATGCCGAGGGAATAGCGCGCCCGGCGCGCGGCAGTGCGGATGTGCGCGGCGTGCGGCAGCGCGGATGTGCCCGGCGAAAAACCCCTGCATCCGACCGGAACAGAGGGCTTGTCCACCCGGATGCAGGGGAGAAACGGGCAAGGGAGGCGGGAAACGGGCCGCTTTGCGCCCGAAGCAAAGCCGCGCAGGCCGCAGGGCTTAGCGGGCGGCCGGCCGTTCGACGGCCGTTTCCGCTTCGTTGTCCAGGCGCAGAGGCTGCAGGAGGCCCGGCATGCTTTGCGCAGGCGCGTCGGTTCGGAAATGGCTGCCGCAGGTATGCGTGCGCTGGCGCATGGACGACAGGATAAGCTGCGCGGCGGTCAGCGCGTTGGCGACAGCATAGGGCAGGCGCGTGCGCCCGGCAGCCGCGCGCGCCTGCGGGTCAAACTGCGCCTGCAGTTCGCGCACGCCCGCAAGCGCCAGGGAAAGGCCCTGCTCGTCCCGCTCCAGAAAGGCATGGCGCTGCATCAGCGCGCGAAGGCGCTCGAGCGTCTCCCAAGCGGAAAGGCAATCCGCGCCGCGCGGCGCGGTGAAGGCGGCGGGCGTGAGCGCGCATGGCGGATGGGCGCGCGCAAAGGCCGCGGCGCTGATGCCGGCAATGCGCCCGAAAACCTGCGTGGCCAAAATGGCGTTGCCGCCCATGCGGTTGGCGCCATGGATGCCGCCCGCGCTCTCGCCGCAGGCATACAGGCCGGCGATGGCGGTGGCGGCGTTCTCGTCGATTTCAATGCCGCCGTTGAAGCCCTGGCAGTGGGGGTAAAGCCAGAACGGATGCGCCATGGGGCGGACGCGCATGCGTTGCAGATATCCGTTCCAGTGCGCAAAGGAGGGCAACCGGCTGATATCCTGCGTGTAGCGCAGCTGTACGCCGCGCAGGGGACGCTGCGTGCGGGTACGGGCCAGGATGGCCCGCTCGAGATACTGAGAGGCGTCTACGGTGGTGAAAGGGCCATGCCGCGCATGGGCGTCCAGGCACATGTCGGGCGTGACGCCCTCGGGCAGGTCCGAAAGCAGCGGCTGCCCGTCCGCGTCGAGCAGCTCGGGATGCGTGCTGAGGGTAAAATGGTAAAAGAGCGTGTGCGGGACGGGCGAGAGGGTGCCCAGCAGAAACTGGATGAATTCCAGGTTGACCACCGGCGCGCCATGCCGTGCCGCCATGGCGTACGCCGCGCCCAGCAGCCCTTCCCCCGCGCACCGGTATTCCCAGAGGGACTCCGCGCCGCCCGTGGCGAGCACCACCGCGCCGGCCGCCAGGCGGACGGTTTCCCCGTTGGGCCCCGCGCACAGCAGCCCGCAGCAGCGGCCGTCCTGCACGCAAAGATCAATGGCCTCCAGCTGCGCAAGGACGCGCACCCCGCGCCGCTGGAGCTGGCGCAGGAAGGGTGCGCGGAGGTTGGCGACATCGTCCAGCACGGCGCCGCGCAGCACGGCGCCAAAACAGGTCGTCAGCCGGATATCCTCCAGCGAGCGGAAGGAAAGCCCCCAGTTTTGCAGCTCGCGGTAGCGCGCCCGGGAATCCTCGACCAGCCGCCGGACCAGCGCCGGCTTCATGCAGCCCATGCCGGAGGAGAGAATCTCCTGATAAAAGACGTCGCAGTCCGCGTCGCTGTCGGCATACATGATGCCCCAGGCGGGAGAAAACGGATAGTAGGTCGAGCCGCCGGCGCCCACGTCGCCGCCGGTCACCATCAGCACGTTCGCTCCGGTGTCGGCGGCCGCACAGGCGGCCCGAACGGCGGCGGCTCCCCCGCCGGCCACCAGCACATCCGCTGTTTTGCGCATCCTCGTCACCCCTTTATCGCGCCGGCCGTCAGGCCCTGGATGAAGTATTTCTGAATGAGAGCGAAGAGAACCACGACGGGTACCACCACCACGGTGCCGGTAGCCAGTATGCCGCCCCAGTTATGCTTGCCGCTGCTTTCCATCAGCTGCGCCAGGCCGACCTGGATGGTCTTGGCCTTGGCGGAGGAGGTGAGAATCAGGGCGTACTGATAGTCGTTCCAGGCAAGAATGAAGGCATACAGCACAATGGAAACCAGGCCCGGCGCGCTCAGGGGCAGTATGACGGACCAGAACGTGCGCAGAAGGCTGCATCCGTCCATGCGCGCGGCCTCCTCCAGCTCGTCCGGGATGGCGTTCATAAAGCCGCTCATCAGCCACACCCCGATGGGGATGGTCACCGTGCCGTATATCAGGATGAGGGCGAGGCGGGTGTTGACCAGGCCCCAGTTCATGGCCAGCCGGTACCAGGGCGTCATTAGGATGGGCCCCTGGAACAGCTGCGAGAGAATGACCAGCACGGCGAACGCCTTCTTGCCGGGGAAGGTAAACTTGCCCAGGATATAGCCGCTCGTGGCGGCGAACGCGGCCGTCATCAGCGCGGTGACCGCGGAGGTGATGAGCGAGTTGCGCAGCAGCGGCACGATGTTGGCGCTGTAAGGCCCGAAGGCCCAGACATAGTTTTCCAGCGTGGCCTGCCGCGGAATCCAGCGGGGAACCGCTTCCCAGATGTCGGCTTCCGGCTTGAGCGAGCTGACGAACATCCACAGCACGGGCAGGAGCGTAAAGGCCATCAGCGCCAGCAGCAGCCCGTAGCGCACGACTGCCCACAGCCGTTTTTTTGCACGACGGCCCATGCTCATACGCCCTCCTTCGGCGCCATCATCAGGCGCAGATACAGCGCCATGACGGCCAAAACCATCAGCGCGGACAGCACCGCCACCGCGGAGCCCTCGCCCATCTGATAAAAGCGGAACGACTTGGTGTACACATAGGTCTGCAGGACGCTGGTCCGGTAGCCCGGGCCGCCCTGCGTCAGAGACCAGATCAGCTCAAAGCGCGTCCATTGCTGAATGAAGATGAGCAGTGTGGTCACGCGCAGCACCGGCGCGAGGGAGGGAAGCGTGACATGGCGGAATTTTTTCAGCGCGCCGCAGCCGTCAATGGCGGAAGCCTCGTACAGGTCGGCGGGGATGCCCTGAAGGCCGGCCAACAGCATCACCATGACATACGGGAAGCCCTTCCACATGGAAACCAGAAACAGCGCGGGCCAGAGCGTGGCGTCGTTGCCAAGCCAGACGAAATCCGTGCCCAGATAGTAATTCAGCAGGCCGTAGCTGCCGTCGTATATCCATTTCCACATCAGGCCCGTGATGACCATCGGCGTCACCCAGGGCGCCATGGCCAGGCCGCGCCAGAGGCCGCGCCCGCGCAGGCGCTGATGGAGCAGCAGCGCCGCCGCCATGCCCAGCAGCATTTGCAGCGGGGTGGTACAGACGACCCACCAGAGGGTGTTGCGCAGGATGGGCATGAAGTTGGCGTCGTTGACGAGCAATCGGATATAGTTTTGCAGGCCCACATATTTGCCGCTGCCCGGCACGAGCAAAGAGAGGTTGGTAAAGCTCAGGCGGACCGATTCGATAAGCGGATAGACCTGGAACACGGCCAGATACGCTGCAGTGGGCAGAATCATCAGGTAGATAAACCAGTATCTGCCCGCCGTCTGTCCCGCCGGGCGCAGCTTCTTCATGCAAACACCTCGCTTGTCGGCGCCATCATGGGGGAGAACGGCGATGGACGTCCTCCCCCGCGGCAAGAGGAGAAAACTTACTCGAGGGAAGCCTTGATGTCGTCGATGCCCGTCCTGATGACTTCATAGCAGGCTTCGGGCGTGGTGACGCCGGCCAGCAAATCAATCATGGCGGCCTGGACGACCAGCTCCATCGGGCTTTGTCCGACAATCTTCGGCTGCATCAGGCCGCATTCGTCCGCCAGCGCGATGAACTGATCTATCAGCGCGCGGTGTTCCGCGCCATGGCCGAAGTATTCTTCGTCCGCATAGGCAATCAGCGCGTCCTGGTCGTGGGTTTTCAGGGGCGGCATGTTGATGGAGGCGATGTAGTAGTCAATGCATTCCGGCGACAGGGCGGTCTGGATGAACGCCCAGGCCAGGTCCTTCTGCGTGGAGCCGGTCGGGATGGCCAGGGCCGTGGAGTTTATCATGCAGGCGGGCTGCGTGCCGGAGGGCCCCTGCGGGAACCCGATGGGGATGACGTCGTTGATGGCATGGAGCCCAAAGGGCGCGGCGACGGAGGTGTAGTTGGTGCCCGCGTGCATGATGGCCACCCTGCCCTCGTCAAAGAGGCGGTACTGCTCGTCATAGCCCCAGGTGCTCTGCGCTTCGGGCATATAGGGCGCCAAATCCGCAAAGAGCTGCAGGGTTTCTATATATGCCGGCCGGGTCTCCTCGGACGTGTCGTCGGGGGAGAAGCCGTTGGACAGCGCGACCATGGTCAAATCGCGGAACAGGAAGCGGCCGCCGTTGGCGCCGGCACAGGTGTAGCCGTAGTAGCCCTTTTCCGAAGCGGCCCTGGCAATGGCGACGATATCGTCCCAGCTCCGGATGTCCTCCGCCTTCCAGCCGATTTCCTCCAGGATGCCTGCGTTGGCGATGTGGGCCCAGTTGTTCATCCCGATGGGCACGGCATAGATGACGCCGTCCACGGTGGTGTATTCCAGGCCGACCCCGCTGAAGTTTTCCAGGGGGAGGGACTCGTCGAAATACCCGTTGAGCGGCTCCAGGATGCCCATGGCCAGATAGCTGGTAAAGTCCTGCGTGGTCACGATGTCGGGCCAATCGCTGTTTTGCGCCATAATGGTGAACTTGGTTTGCAAATCCGTCCAAACCAGATAGTCAATCTCTACGGCAACGTTGGGGTACTTCTGTTGGAACGCTTGCTTGACCTTCTCCATGTAGGTCTGCTCGATGCCGGAGGTGCCCGGATACAGGATGCGCAGGGTTCCGGTGCGCTCCGCATCGACGGCTTCCGCCAGGGCGGGAACGGCGCCCGACAACAGCAGCAGCGCCAGAACCATGGCCAGGAGCTTGTGGAGTTTCATGAAACTACCTCCTTTGTTATGATTGAGCTACCGGCGTAGCGCAATGCTCATGCTGGGAAAGGCGCGCGCACAGGTGGGCGGACAGCCGCGCCAGCTGTGCCAGCTCCGCGTCTTCGTCGCAGGGAATCGGGGGCTGCGGTTCCCGGCGGGTGGCGTCCCGGATGGGCAGGCCGTGCGCCCGGCGGAGATATCGCTTGGCGCAGGCCGGATAGTGCTTCAGCTCGATCAGGGCGCACATGGACAAAACGCTCTGCAGCATCTCCGCTTCCCCGGGCTGCGCCTGCCAGTGGCGGATGAGCCAGCCGTACAGCGCCGGATGGAAATTGGCCATCACGCCGGTGTACCCGTGGGCGCCCGCCCGCAGGCTCTCCAACAGGGTGGCGGTGTTGGCGTTGTACAGCTTCATTTTGCTGCCGCGCAGCACACAGAGCTTCTCGCGCAGCGCGTTCATATCGCAGCTGGTATCCTTCAGAAAGGAAAACCGCCCGCTGTCCAGGCAAAACCGCAGCACCTGAGGGCTGAGAAGCCGCTTGAAGGGATAGGGACATTCGTAAAACCCCAACGGCATATCGGAGGGCAGCGCCCGCAGCAAAGCGCGCAGATTCGCTATCAGCACCGCGTCGTCGTCCTCGGGCGACGAGACCAGGCGGTTGCTTACCAGCACGACGGCGTCGGCCCCGCAATCGGCCATCGCGCACAGCTCGCGCGCCTGGTCCTGCATGCTTTGCGAAATATGGCCGGACACGACGACGGGCACCCTGCCCGCGCTCCACCGCACCGCGGCGCGCGCCAGCGCCACGCGCTCCTCCAGCGAGAGAAAGAACATTTCGCTCGACTGGCATACGGCGAACAGGCCGTCGCACCCCTGCGCTATGTACCAGGCAACCAGCGCTTCCAAGCCCGCCATGTCCAGCCTGCCGTCCTCCTGCAGGGGCGTCAGCATGACGGGCCATACCCCGTCCCGGAACCGTTCCATGGCGTCCCTCCTTCTGTTCACCAATAATGAACAACGTTCTTTATCCATCGCGCACAAAAGAAATACCTGGCCACACGGGAAAGCGGGCGGTCAGTAGATGTTCTGCTGGATTTTGCGCGCAGCTTCTTTCAGCATGGCGGCGAGCGTCACGATGCGCTCCGGGCTGAATCGCAGCGACGGACCGCTTACGCTTATCGCCGCACAGACTTGCCGGTTTCGGTTAAAAATGGGGACGCCCACGCATTTGATGCCGTATTCATGTTCCATATCGTCTACCGCATAGCCCTGCCGGCGCACCGTTTCCAGCTCGCTGCGCAGGCGTTCCGGGTCGGTAATGGTGTTTTCCGTATAGCGCTCCAGGGGCGTCTGCAGGCTGGCCTCCAACGTTTCCGGGGGCAGATACGCCAGCAGCGCCTTGCCGAGGCCGGTGCAGTACATTTTGACCCGAACGCCCATCAGGGAACGCATCATCTCAAGATTCTCAATGGGATGAATGGATTCCAGATACAGCACCTCGTCCCGATACGGGCGGCCGAGGTAGACGTGCTCCCTGACCTGATTGGCGATTTCCTGCATATACGGCAACGCGATTTTCGTCACGGAGAAGTTGCGGCTGACGGCGCGGCTATACTCGCACAGCTTGACGCCGAGCGAATACCGGCTGGTTTGCAGGTTCTGCTGCAGATAGTCCATCGCTTCAAAGGTGGAAACGATGTTGTGTACGGAGGACTTGCAAAGCCCGAGACGGGCGGCAATCTCCGAAATGCCAAGCTCCCGGTCGCCCAGAAAGCATTCCAGAACCTGCAGGGCTTTTTGTAGGCTTTTGACCTTGACTTCCTGCTCCATGCCAAGCGCCCCGCGTTCTTCCATCACGAATGATGTTCTATATTGATAGCTATCTTATCATGGAATGCCTGTGGTGTCAAGCCAAAAGCGCCCCGGCCCAGGAGACGGCTTTGTCGAAAAAGGGCGGATTTTCCCGATTTAAAGCGATGATTGCCCTTTACAAAGCGCGGGACTATCCGCTATACTATGCATTGGGTCGCATGGAGACGAAGAAGGAGGGATAACGCATGGTAGGATGTCTTGTCCGGCTGCAGGAAGCCAAGGGAACGCTGGCGCAGGCCGAGGAAAGAATACGTATCTATATCCTGAGCGATCCCAAAGCGGCTGCCAATCTGACCATTTCGGAGCTGGCCGACAGCTGTGCGACCAGTCGGACGACGGTCGTTCGCCTGTGCCGGGCGCTGGGGTATTCGGGATATAAGGAGTTTTCCAAGGCGCTGCTGCGGGATACCGCGTCGGAAGCGCTGGGGGCGATGTACGCGGACATTCACTCGGAAGACTGCCTGGGGCGCATTGTCGAAAGCGTCAGCCTGAACAATATTTCTTCCATCCAGCACACGCTGTCCATGATAAGCCACGAAAACCTGGCGCGCGCGGTGGACGCCATCATGACGGCGGGACGGCTGCATTTTTACGGCGTAGGCGGCTCGGGCATTGTGGCCAAGGACGCCCAATATAAATTTTTGCGCATTTTCCGCGATTGCGCGGCCTTTACCGACCCGCATGAGCAGCGCTTTGCCGCGGCGAGCCTGGGCAAAGGGGACGTGGCGGTGCTGGTTTCCTACACGGGGCAGACGCCGGACATGCTGGAGACGTTCAAGGTGCTGCGCCAGACGGGCGCGACGACCATCGCCATCACGCGCTATGGCCGCAACCCCATCAGCGACGGCGTGGATATCCCGCTGTGCGTCTCTTCCGCGGAAACCGCGCTGCGCTCCGGCGCGACGGGCAGCCGGATTGCGCAGCTGAACGTGGTGGATATCCTCTATACCGCGGTGTCGGGCCGCACCTATTCGCAAATCAAGGAGCGCCTGGCGCTGACGCAGGCCTCCCTGGGAAGTCCCCGGTCGGAAGGGCTGATTTGAGGCGGGGAAGACGACGAGAATCCGCGCCGCGGCCCGCATGACGGGCGCGTGGCGCGCCGCATACCGACACGAACGGCCGCGAATTGGTCCTACCTATTTGGGACGAATCCTATGCAGTCCGCAGGCGCGGCGCATAACGATGCGGCTGCGGGACGCGAGAGGAACGCGATGGGCGTTCCGCCTTTTCAGGCGCCGTTTTTCAACCGGGCGCAAAGCCGTGCAGATTCTGCCGCACTTTGCGCCCGGTTGCGCGTTGTCCGGAAACGCATGGCGTTCCGCCGGCGTCCGGCCGGCTGCCGCCCGCCGGGCGTTCGCTTTCCGCCGCCGGGGCAAAGGCGGCCACGCCCTGTTGCGACGCGCGACTTGACATTGATTTTACAAAGGGCGCCTTTTTGATTTTACATGCACGCGTTAGAATCGTAGCCGTGGAAGAAAATAAGGAAAAAGAAGAAAAGGAGAAACATCATGAAAAAAGGATTTGCTGTTGTGGTCGCGTCTTTGCTGATGATGGTCTCTCTGGCCGGCTGCGGCTACGCGGAGGGCGGCTCGGTGTCCACGGACGGCTCCACCTCCATGGAAAAGGTCATCGGCGTCCTGGGCGAGAGCTTCATGGAGGCCAACGCGGACGTGAACTTTACCTACAACCCCACCGGTTCCAGCGCGGGCATCACCGCCGCCCTGGAAGGAACGTGCGACATCGGCCTGTCCAGCCGCTACCTGAAGGAAGAGGAAAAGGAACAGGGCCTGCTGGAAACCATTCTGGCCTATGACGGCATCGCCATCATCGTGCATCCCGACAACCCCGTGGCGGACCTGACGATGGAGCAGATTGCCGGCATCTACACCGGAACCATCACCAACTGGAGCGAAGTGGGCGGAAACGACGGCGAAATCGTGTGCATCGGCCGCGAAGCCGGCTCCGGCACCCGCGACGGCTTTGAGACCATCACCGGCACGGAAGACGCCTGCCAGTACCGCCAGGAGCTGACCTCGACCGGCGCGGTCATCACCGCCGTAGCCTCCAACCCGAACGCCATCGGCTATGCCTCCCTGGCCTCCGTGAAGGAGACCGTCAAGGCGCTGAGCGTGGGCGGCGTGGTTCCCAGCGAAGAGACCGTTCGTGATGGCAGCTATGCCATCCAGCGCCCCTTCGTCCTGGTGACCAGGGAAGGCGTGGCCCTGAGCGAAACCGCGCAGCGCTTCTTCGACTACGTTACGTCCGCCGAAGCGCACGAGCTGATTGCCGCCGCGGGCGTGGTGCCTGTCCAATAAACACTGCATCCGGAAAGCGGCGGCGCTGCAGCCGCCGCTTCTTGGCGTGAGGCGACAACATGAAAAAACTGGATACTGTGATACAGGCGGCAAAGGCCGCGGGAGACGGCATGACAGATACAGAGCATAGGGCTTCCCGGAGCGCCAGGCAGAAACGACGGATAGAGACCGTCGTCCATGGCATTTTTCTGCTTCTGGGGCTTGTCACGATTGCCTGCGTCGGCATGATTACGGTCTACCTGGTGGTGTCCGGCATTCCCGCCATACGCGAAATCGGGCTCGTTCCGTTCCTCTTTGGCACCTCCTGGGAATCCACCGCGGCAGACCCCAAATTCGGCATTCTTCCCTTTATCCTGACCAGCGTATACGGCACGGCCGGCGCCGTGGTGCTGGGCGTGCCCATCGGGTTTCTGGTCGCGGTCTACCTGGCGAAAATCGCCCGTCCCCGGGTGAAGTCGCTGGTCTGCGGCGCGGTCGGCGTTCTGGCTGGCATTCCGTCCGTGGTCTATGGCCTGGTGGGCATGATGGTGCTGGTGCCGGGCATCCGGGAGCTGTTCGGCGTGCCCGACGGAGCCAGCCTCCTGGCCGCCATCCTGGTGCTGGCCGTTATGATTCTGCCCTCGGTCATCAATGTGTCCGTCACGGCGCTGGAAGCGGTGCCCAAGGAGTATGAGGACGCGTCCCTCGCCCTGGGGGCGACGCCGGAGGAAACGTATTTCCGCGTCAGCGTTCCCGCCGCTAGGAGCGGCATTGCGGCGGCCATCGTTCTGGGCGTGGGCCGCGCCATGGGCGAAGCGATGGCGGTGGTGATGGTTTCGGGCAACGTGGCGAATATGCCCGGCCTGTTTGAAAGCGTGCGCTTTTTGACCACCGCCGTGTCCAGCGAAATGGGGTATGCGTCCGGGCTGCAGCGGCAGGCGCTGTTTTCCATTGCGCTGGTGCTGTTCCTCTTTATCCTGCTCATCAACGCCGCGCTGAACCTATTTTTGAAGCACGAGAAGGAGAAGTGACCATGCACGCGAAGCTGTCTGCCCGGCGTCGCGCCTATTGCGCCGTGATGCGGGCGCTGATGGTGGCGGCCGTCGTCTGCACCTGCGGACTGATGCTGCTGCTGATTGGCTATGTCATGGCGATGGGCATTCCGCACCTGTCCTGGACGCTGCTTTCCACCAAGCCCAGCTATCTGACCGGCGCCATCGGCATTCTGCCCGACATGCTCAATACGATTTACCTTATCCTGGGCACGCTGGCCTTTGTGCTCCCCCTGGGGGTGGGCGCCGCCGTATATCTGACCGAGTACGCGAAAAACAAGCGGGTGGTCGCCGTCATTGAATATGCCGCCGAAACGCTTTCCGGCATTCCGTCGATTATTTACGGGCTTTTCGGCATGCTGTTTTTTGTGGAATTTCTCAGCCTGGGCAAGTGCATCCTGGCCGGATGCCTGACCCTGGTGATGATGAACCTGCCCACCATTATGCGCACCACGCAGGAGAGCCTGAAAATGGTTCCGCAGCCGTATCGGGAGAGCGCGTTTGGCCTGGGCGCCGGGAAATGGCGGGTGATTCGCACGGTGGTGCTGCCCGGCTGCATGGACGGCATTGTCGCCGGCTGCATCCTGACCGTCGGCCGCGTGCTGGGAGAATCCGCCGCGCTGCTGTTTACGGCGGGCTTTGCCCATGCGCTCAACGGGATTCTGGACGCATGGCTCAGCTCCGGGGCGAGCCTGACGGTCGCGCTGTACTTTTATGCCACCGAGCAGGGCGAGTTCGGCATTGCGTTTGCCATCGCCGCCATTTTGATGGTGCTGACCGTCCTGACAAACCTGTCCACCGCCTTTGTCGCAAAGCGCCTGAAAGGGAGGAGAGGCCTGTGAACGAAAACATCATGGAAGCCAGAGACCTGTGCCTGTGGTACGGAGCGGCGCAGGCGCTCAGGCATGTCGATTTGACCATACGGGAAAAGAACATCACGGCGCTGATTGGCCCGTCCGGCTGCGGGAAATCCACGTTTCTCAAGACGCTGAACCGGATGAACGATTTGATTCCCGGCGTGAAAATCACGGGCGCCGTGACCTACCGGGGACGGGATATCTTTTCCGCCGGGACGGAGGTCAACGAGCTTCGGCGGAACGTGGGCATGGTGTTCCAGAAGCCCAACCCGTTCCCCATGAGCGTCTACGACAACGTCGCCTACGGCCCCCGGACGCACGGCGTGACGGGCAGGGCAAAGCTCAACGAAATCGTGGAGCGCTCCCTGCGGGACGCCGCCATCTGGGACGAGGTGAAGGATTGCCTGAAGAAAAGCGCGCTGGGCCTGTCCGGCGGACAGCAGCAGCGGCTGTGCATCGCCAGGGCGCTGGCCGTGGAGCCGCAGGTGCTGCTCATGGACGAGCCCACCAGCGCGCTGGACCCCATATCGACCTCCAGAATCGAAGAGCTTGCACTTTCGCTCAAAGAAAAGTACACTATTGTTATCGTCACGCATAACATGCAGCAGGCAGTACGAATTTCTGACCAGACCGCGTTTTTTCTGCTGGGGGAGCTGATTGAGTACGGGGACACGGAAAAGGTGTTTTCTCAGCCGGTGGACAAGCGTACCGAGGATTACATCACGGGGAGGTTCGGATAATGAGAAGCCGCTTTGATGAGCAGCTCGCGCGTTTGAACCAGGAGCTTATCGAAATGGGCGCTTTGTGCGAAGAGGCCATCTCGCTGGCCGCCGCCGCGCTGGCGGAGGGCGACGGGCGGGAGGCGGGCGTGGCCGCGCTGGACCGGGAAATCGACCAGAAGGAGAGGGACATCGAAACCCTTTGCCTGAAGCTGCTGCTGCAGCAGCAGCCGGTCGCGCGCGACCTGAGGCAGATTTCCGCCGCGCTGAAAATGATTACCGACATGGAGCGAATCGGGGACCAGGCGGAGGATATTGCGGAAATCATCACGTTCCTGGGCGGGCGCACGGCCGACGAGCATACCCGGATTACGCGGATGGCCAAGGCGACGACGCAAATGGTGACGGACAGCATCGACGCGTTTGTCAGGCAGGACGTGTCGATAGCCGAGCGCGTCATCCGCAGCGACGACATCGTCGACGATTGCTTCGTGGAGGTCAAGAACAGCCTCATCTCGATGATTGCCGCAAATCCGCAGGAGGGAGAGTTCGCCCTGGATCTTCTGATGATTGCCAAGTATTTTGAACGCATCGGGGATCATGCGACCAACATTGCGGAATGGGTGGTTTTTTCCGTGACCGGCGTGCACAAGACGGAGGAGGAAACCGTATGATCTGGTGCGTGGAGGACGACGCCGCCATTCGCGATATTGAGGTGTATACGCTCCAATCCACCGGCTTTGAGGCAAGGGGCTTTGCCGACGGCGACTCCTTCTGGGAGGCGCTGGAAAAGGAGAAGCCGTCGCTGGTGATTCTGGACGTGATGCTGCCGGGCGGGGATGGGGTGGAACTCCTGCGCAGAATCCGGGCGACGGCCGGCCTGGCCGAGCTGCCGGTCATCATGGCAACGGCCAGGGGCACGGAATACGACAAAATTCAAAGCCTCGACCTGGGCGCGGATGATTATATCGTCAAACCGTTCGGCGTGATGGAGCTGGTCTCCCGGGTCAAGGCGGTGCTGCGCCGCTACCAGCAGCCGGCGGCTGTCCAGGAACTGCGGATGGGCGGGCTGGTGGTGCGGCCGGACGAACGGGTCGTAACGGTGGACGGCGTTCGGATACAGCTGACCTACAAGGAATTTGAGCTCCTGCGGCTGTTCATGGCGCGGCCCGGGATTGCCTTTACGCGGGATCAGCTGCTTTCCGACGTGTGGGGCGTGGACCACGTCGGCGAGACCCGCACCGTGGACATGCACATCCGCACGCTGCGGCAGAAGCTGGGCCCGTACGGCAATCTGATTGAAACAGTGCGCAACGTGGGCTATCGGATGGAGAGCGCGCAATGACCCGGAAGATATTCTGCGCCATTTTTCTTGTCTCCCTGGCCGTCCTGCTCGCCGGCCTTTTGATAGCCGCCGGCTGTACGTACCGCTACTTCGGCAGGGTGCAGGGCGAACAGCTCCGAAGCGAATGGCGGCTCGCCGCGGCGGGCATCGAGGAAAGTGGGATGGACTATTTGACACGGCTGGAGGACGACGGCGTGCGTCTGACCTGGATTGCGGCGGACGGAACGGTGCGCTATGACAGCGAAGTGGAAGCGTCCCAAATGGAAAACCATGCGGACCGCGAAGAATTCGGCGAAGCGCTGGCCTCGGGAACCGGCAGCAGCACGCGCTATTCCCGTACCCTCACGGAGCAGACGGTGTACTATGCGGCGCGGCTTTCCGACGGAACGGTGCTGCGCGTCTCGGTCAGCCGGGAAACGGTCTTTGGCATCATGGCCGGGGCGGCGCCGCTGCTGTGCGTGGCGGCCTGTCTGGCCGCCGCGCTGTCGTGGCTGCTGTCCGCACGGCTGGCCAGACGCATCGTCATGCCGCTCAATCGCATCGATTGGGACGCGCCCCTGGAAAACGATATCTACGAGGAGCTTTCGCCGCTGCTCGTGCGGATTTACCGCCAGCACCAGCAAATCAAGTCGCAGATGTTCCAGCTGCAGAAAAAGCAGGAGGAATTCACCCATATTACCGAGCATATGAAGGAAGGCCTGATTCTGCTGGACGGCAACGGATGCGTCCTGAGCATGAACCCCGCCGCGGCCGCGATCTTTGACGTGCGGGAAGACCCTGTGGGCAAGAGCTTTCTGACGATTGAGCGCAGCAGCGACATGAGCGAGGCCGCCGTGGCCGCGCGAAGCACGGGCCACACCCAGATTCGCCGGGAGCGTCACGGCAGGATATGGCAGTTTGATTTCAGCCGCATCGAGCAGGGGCAGGAAGCCGCCGGCCTGGTCGTGCTGGCGTTCGACATTTCCGAGCAGGAACGCGCGGAGCGCAGCCGCCGCGAGTTTACCGCCAACGTATCCCATGAGCTCAAGACGCCGCTGACCTCTATCATCGGCAGCGCGGACCTGCTGGACAACAATCTGGTCAAGCCCGAGGACGTTCCCCGCTTTGTCGGGCACATCCGCAAGGAGGCCACCCGGCTGTTGAACCTCATCGAGGATATTATCCGGCTTTCGCAGCTGGACGAAGGGGAGCAGCTGGCCTATGAAACGGTGGACCTCGCGCAAATCGCGCTGGAAGCGACGGAGCAGCTTCAGGACGCGGCGGTTCAGCACCGCGTGGCGCTGAGGCTGGAAACGATTCCCTGCCCGCTCCACAGCGTGGCGCGGCTGCTCCATGAAATCGTCTATAACCTGACGGAAAACGCCATCAAGTACAACGTTCCGGACGGCAAGGTGGTCATCACGGTTTCGCGCGAAGAGGACGAGGTTTGCCTGCAGGTCATGGACACGGGCATCGGCATCCCGGCGGAATACCAGGACAGGGTGTTCGAGCGCTTTTACCGTGTGGACAAAAGCCATTCCAAAGCCTCCGGCGGCACGGGGCTGGGCCTGTCGATTGTCAAGCATGCGGCGCAGCGGCTGGGCGCCCGGATCACGCTGCAGAGCGTTCCGGGCCGCGGGACGACGGTGACGGTCTGCTTCCCGCGATAGCCGCGCCGTCGTCCCGGGCAGGTTCGCCTGTCAGCCGGCAGACCGCCTTCTTCCAAACGCCCATGACAGAAGAAGGGCCAGCGCCGCCAGCGCCAGCCACAGCCCCGGGCGCGCCCCGTCTCCCGTCCGGGGCGGTGTGAGGATATCGCCGCCGCCGTTCTCGCCGTTGCCGTTGTCCTTGCGGTTGACAAAGCGCGCCTGCGCGGCGCCGTCCTGCGGTATGGAGCCGCTCGCCCCCTCCGAGGAGGCCGTATACCCTGCGACGGCCGCCTCCCGCACCTGATAGTGGATGCCCGCGGGCAGGCCGCTTGCCGTCCTGCTCTCGCCGTGCTTCAGGGGGAAGGTGGCCACGCCGTCTGTGAAGGTCATGCCGCCGTATGCGCCGGCGACGGCCGTATCGCTCAGCGTGACGGTGAAGGAAAAGGCGTCATCGGGACGGGCGCCCGTCCCGGCCACCGTCTTGCTTACGGTCAGGCTGCCTTGCGGCGCCCGGACGGACAGACGGCCGTTGTTGCCGTGATAGGCAAATGCGGTCGCATCGTCCATGGTGGCATAGGCGCACAGCGCCGCCGTGTCGGTTTGCTGGTTCACCTTTTCCGCATGCCGGGCGGCGGTGTTCGGCTCATAGGGCTGTCCCGGCCGGATGTTCCACTGGCCGTTTTTCTTTTCCACGTTGAGGGCAGTGTGCGAGAGGGAGCGGACTTCCGTGATGGTATGGGCAGCCCCATAGAACTGCACGGTATAATAATATACCGAATCCGGGTCAAACGAATCTCCGGTGGCCGCCATGGTGCATTCGTTGTCCGTATACAGCGGAATGTCTTCCTGCACAATGTAATAGGGATTGGACGCGGACGGGGCGAACTGGGCCTGGGCATTGCCGGCCGTAAGGCCGTGTACGCATTCTTTTTCCCCATCGAAAAGGTTGCAGTAAAAGTGCAGGCGGTCGCCTTCCGTGTGCCTGCTTTTGTATGACTCGTCGATTTTGCCGGCATCGACGGCCCCGTTCGCTGTCTTCACGCCGTCCTGCACGCCCACGGTATATATCACGCGCAGCGGATAGGCGACGTCTACCGTATTTGGACAGATAATCCGTGGCAAGGCCTATGAGCTTGTCGTCGCTGCTGTCCACGTTGAGCGGGAAGAATATCCTGTTGGCAACATCCTTGTTGGGCAGCATGTCGGTGAAGGGGGCGGAATAGTTGACATCGCCGAACACGGCGAAATCTCCGGTCATCATCCCCAGACCGTCGAGCGTAGAGAGCACGTTGACGCCGGTTGTGCTATCCATGGGATAGTACAGGCTGTTGACGCCGGTCTCCTTTATCATGGTGAGAATGGTGGAAAAGTCCATCGTGTCGGAGGTAAAGGTCTGCTCGGTGACGATTTCACCGCCGTGCGCCGTGAAATAGGCGGAGAACGAGCTCACCTGCGAGGTATGATAAGACTGCTGCTGGTTGTAGAGGATGGCAACCTTATCCCGGCCGTTGGCCAGCATGTAGGCGGCTACGATTTCCGCCATATCGTTGTTGGTGGGCTGCGCAAGATACATGTAGGGATAAGGCACGTCGTTTTCATCGTGCGTGCAGGCCACGTTGATCCACAGGCCCACCAGCGGCACCTGATAATCGGCGGCGTAGTCAATGAGCGCCAGGCCGATGTCGCTGACGGGGCAACCCATTATGGCAACACAGCCTTCTTCATCCGCCAGATAGGTATAGCCGTTGATGGCTTCGCGGGTATCCCAGGCGCCAACGTCGTAGCTGATGTACTCCAGCTGACGGCCTGCGATGCCTCCGGCGGCGTTGACCTCTTCGACGGCCAGCTGAAAACCGCGATCCATGGCCAGGGCAATGGAGGGATCGGGTGCGGTGATGCCCACCAGAGAGCCGAGCTTAATCGGTTCTTCGGCGAGTCCTGCCGTACCGAAGCACAGCACCGTCATCAGGGCGAGGAACATTGCCAGCATCTTTTTCATTTGGGATCCTTCCTTTCTATTTTTATGAAATCGTTATCATGACGCAAAACAATGAAACAATACAGCGAGTGCAGATATGTACATTTTTTGCCGACAAGAAATCGATTTCATAAGGTTTGTGATTATAATAACAATCGAGCGTACAAAATGATCCATGCGGTTTTGAAGTTGCATATGCCTTTTTATGCTTCTTGCGCAAAAGACGCCAGCCATGCGCGGAGGTGTGATGCATCCTGCAAAAGCTGTGCGGGTTCTTCGCCTCGTACAAACTCTATCATGTAGCGGCGCGGGCCGAGCGCGGCTATGTAGCGCTTCCATGCGTCTGCGCCATCCGCCAGCGCCAGGCGCGTATTATCGGCCGTCCATGTAAAAACATGCACATGCGAGATGTGCGGGCGCAGCGCCGCGATACAGGACAGGTTTTCTTCGGTGTCCTTTTCCGGGTTGGGCTGCCAGTAACTGTGCAGATTGGGGGCCTGCGCCTGTGCAAACAGGCTGCATGCCTGCGCCGGCGTGTGCGTCATGGTACCCCGGTGGCGCTCCACATGAATGCGCACACCTTCCGCCTGCGCGCAATCGCACACGGCACGCAGCTCCTGCGCGCCCTGCGCAATCTCCTGCGGCTGATAAAACGAGCCATCCAGGCGGACGGCGCCGGCCCAGATACGCACATCCCGCACGCCCAGCGCAAGCGCTGTTTCCAGAACGGGGCGGAAATCCATGCCCGCATTCAAAAAAAAGTAGGAGCCCAGGGACAGGGCCGGAATGCCGGCATCCTCGCAGAGCGCGCGCATGCGGCGGGCCGCCGCCAGATCCCCCGCCGGCACGTGTACATCACCGCCCCATTCGATGCCCTCAATGCCGGCCCGGGCGGCAACGCGCAGAATTTCCTCCGGCTTCATGCGACGAAAGGTAACGGAGGTCAGACAAATCATGGGGGGCCTCCTTTCACAGGACGGGAGCAAGAGCCTCTTTCACATCGATTTGCAAAGCAGCGCTTGGACACACGCTGAAACAGTAGCCGCAGCCTACGCACTGTGCTGTTTTCTGCGCGATTCTACCATTCATAACCATCCCGTCATACCAGCAAGCGTCCACGCAGCGACCGCAGCCGACGCATTTGTCGGCATCGACCATGCGCGCCTTGTAAGCGGCGCCCAGGGCTCTGCTGCGCGCTTGCGTGTTGGCTGCATGGGCATCCACCAAGAAGCTGGCCTTGCCGCAGATGTCCTCCATGGTATCATAGCCCTGCTCTTCCATGAGCTTTTCAAAGCTTTCTATCACCTGCGCTACGGCGCGCGGTCCCAGACAGCACGCCAATGAGCCGAGCTGCACGGCATCGCTGCCTGCCAGCAACAACTTGGCGGCTGCTTCGGCATGATACACGCCCCCGCCCGCAAACATGGGGGCTTTGATGCCGCGCCTGCGTGCCTCGGCTGCCACATAGCTGATAATCGGCAGGCTTTGGCTGGCGCCATATCCCGCGCCTCCATAGCTGGCGCCGTACTGGTAGTCCAGAGACAGCAGCATCCCGCGCCAGCGCGCCGTAGGGCCGACGGCATCGGCGCCTGCGTTCAGCGCCGCCTGCATGGCAGTAAAGGGGTTACAGCCCTCTACCGGCAGTTTGCACATAACGGGGATTTTGACGGCGTCGCGCACCCGTTGCGTCCCTTGCGAAACGATTTCATAAAAGCCTTCGTATTCGTCGGCCACATAGGCTACCCCGGGGGAGTTGAGATGCAATTCCACGGCATCCGCGCCGGCCTTTTCAAAGGCGATGGCCTCGGCAACCCATTTTTCACGCCATTCGTGGCCGATATCCAGCAGATACCCAACCGATACCCACAATCGAATCGTAGGATCCAATTGGTCGCGCGTTCGGGCTACATCCTCAACAAAATCCTCAAATCGGGCATATTTATCCGGCAGGGATGCGCCCAGCGCATGCGATTGCACACAGGCTTGTCCGCCCAGCATGTTGGCTCCCGCGGGCAAAATGATGGATCCGCCGCCTGCGCCATGGCCAAAATTGCGCATGACGATGGCGCCCGGGTGTCCCTGTGCGCTTTTCAGAACGCCCTTCAGCCCGTGCGTGGCGGGCGAAGAAGCCACGATAAAGGGGTTTTTCAGCCCCAGAGATTTTACCCTCAGATCCGCCATACGTTTTCATACCTCCTTTTTGATTTTTATCCAAGGAAATGCAGAAAACGATTTCATCAACTCTAATCATACACATTTGTCACAGACATGTCAATAGACACAGCGAAAATATATCAAAAACAGCCGCAGGACGAGAGAAGAGAATTTTTCCGTCTATTCAGCGCGTGGATTTGCGGATGATGAGCTCGGTATCCAAATAGTCGGTCACGGCCTCAAAGTGCTCGGGGTCGTGAATATGGAAAATCAGCTTTTTGGCTGCCAATTCGCCAATCTGAATAAACGGGATGGACATGGTGGTGAGCTGGGGCTCAAAATAATTGCTTTGTTCAATGTTATCAATGCTGATTACCGATACGTCCTGCGGTATGCGCAGGCCGATGTCGCGTATGGCGCGCATGACGATGATGGCCTTCGGGTCGCTGGTGGCCAGAAGTCCGTCTATTTGCACCCCGGAGCGCAGACGCTGCTGCGTCAGTCGATAGAGGTTGTTGAGCTCCTTGATTTCCTGCAGGACCAGCATCGGGTCGGCCTCCAACCCGTGATCGGCCAGCGCCTGCTTATAACCCTCCAGCCGCCGGCGATAAATGTGCAAATCCTGGCGTCCGCTGGCAATGGCGATGCGCCGATGGCCCGTTTTGATAAGATAGGAGGCGGCGTCATAGGCTACGCGAAAATTGTCAATCATCACGTTGTCCATGCCGTCGTTTTCAAAACCGCGAATGACCTGCGCTACGGGGAATCCGCTGTCATGCAGTTCGCGAAGATGGGGACTGTCATCCCGGGCCGGGGCTACAATGATACCATCCACCCATTGGCGGCGCAAACGCACCAGATAGCGTTTTTCGGTTTCCACATCATCGTCCGTGTTACACAACAGCACGGTGTAGTTATTCTTGCGCGCTACGTTTTCCACGCCGCGCGCCACCAGAGGCCAAATCTGGTTTTCAATGCCCGGCACCATCAGCGCGATGATGTTGGTTTTGCGCTCGCGCAGCGCGCGAGCAAGCGGATTGGGTTGATAGTTGAGCGCTTGAATGGCTTCCATCACGCGCGTTTTGGTGGCATCATCCACAAATGCCTTGCCGCTAAGCACGCGTGAAACCGTGCTCACAGATACGTTTGCCCTTCGCGCTACATCTTTGATGGTAGCCAAAGACGCTCCTCCTTTGCTTTGGAACGACTGTTATCATGATAACATATTGTAAGGCAGGATGCAAAGAATTGCATGGGGAGAACCGTAAAATTGACGAAAAAACGGTCGGAAAGACGGCGGTCTTCTGATATCCCAAATGGCGGCAGAACGAAAGAACGGAAGACAATCATATCATGACAGTCCGGAAAGGACACGGCACCGAACCGGAAAAACATGACGGGCAGGCCATGACGAACGTGCGGAGGACATGATGGCAGACGTCCTGCCGGCACGGAGCGCCGAGCGGCAGCCCTTTCCCATGCCATTCGCAGCGGCGGCGCGTACGCCGCGAGGAGCGGCTGCAAGTCGCTTCCGTCGAAGCCCCCTTTGGGGAGGCTTGGAGGGCCGAAGCCCTCCAAATGGAATCCGAACCCGGCGACATGTGCGGCGGGTTCGGAAGCCTTGCGCAGCAAGGTTTCCCTGCACGTTTCCCCGGCCGCTCAGCGTATCGACAAATTAAGTACACTTCTGCGGGGATGCAGGAAGGGGCGGCCAGCCCCTTCCTATCTCATCCGCAGCGGC
>DVFI01000120.1 GCA_018713305.1 Candidatus Avichristensenella intestinipullorum | reverse complement strand
GAGGATGTTGCTGCTCATGTCCGCCACCAGCGGCACGTTTCCGGCATCCGGCAGCTCGATATAGCGCGTGCCGTAGATGGTGTTGTTGGTGGTAATGTGCAGATAATCCGCGTCCGGATTCAGCTTTCCTTTCCAATCGGGCACATAGGTATACACATCCTCGCGGCTGCTGGCCACGGTGCGCACCTCAATGTACTTGCCCGCCTCCGCGGCGGCGGCGTGCGCGAAGTTGCCGCTGTCGATATAGTCGGCTTTTCCGTTGACCGACAGGTTCAGCGGCACGGCGGCAAACTGCTGCGTGGCGCCGCCATGCAAAAACAGGATGGAATACGTGTCGGGAATATGCATCAGCTCGGCCAGGCCGGCGACGGCGCGGTCGTAGATTTCCAGATAGGTTTTACTTCGATGGCTCATCTCCATCACGGACATGCCCGTGGTACCACAGCACACCAGCTCCTGCTGCGCGCGCTCCAGCACAGAGAGCGGCAGCATCGAAGGTCCCGGCGAAAAATTGTAAACGCGGTTCATAACAGCCCCTCCTTACTCCACGGGCGGGCAAGCCCTGCCCATTGCCATAATGAATATGGACAATATTATGCACCAAAAAACTCTAAAATGCAAGAGCAAATATGAAATCCGTCAATTTTTCATGCTACTTCACTAAATTACACCAATGCTTTTCCACGTTTAAGTCGGATATCATATCCTGTATATCCTTTCAAATGCAGCTCTTCGCAGATGTGCATGCATTGCTTGTGCAAGTTTATTCCCGTTCCGGCGGAGCGGGCGGCGGAAGCGCTTCACCTTCCAGGGCCTCCTCCTCCGTCAGCACGCCGTCAATCTTGATGGCGCGATAATCCGCTTCCATCCGAAGACACTTTTTGCAATTGTCGCAGATTTTCTCCGGGTCCAAATCGCATCGATCGCACTCGCCGCACTCGATACAGGGCCGGTCGTACAGCACACATTCCTTGTAGGCATGCATCGTCCTTGCCTCCTTTTGCGCCGCATACGCGCATATTTGCGAACAAATGTTTCGTTTTGCCTTGTTTGCCGCGCCCGCTCATGTTATAATAACACAAAAGGCAACGAGGTGGCCCTATGCGCAAACCACGCGGCGACAATCAGGCGAAAATACTGGCCTATATCAAGCAGGAAATCCAGGAAAAGGGGTATCCGCCCTCTGTCCGGGAAATCTGCGAGGCTGTGGGGCTGAAATCCACCTCCACGGTGCATGGGCACCTGACCCGTCTGGAAAAAAAGGGCCTGCTCCACCGGGATACCATGAAGCCGCGCGCCATCGAGGTGCTCGGCGATCGCGCCTTTGACCGCCACGCCGCCGTTTCCGTTCCGCTGGTCGGCAACGTCGCCGCCGGCATCCCCATCACCGCCCAGGAAGAGCTGGGCGAACAGATGATGCTCCCCACCGAGCTGGTCGGCGAGGGGCAGCATTTTATGCTCACCGTTCGCGGCACCAGCATGATTAACGCCGGTATCCATGACGGCGACTTCGTGGTCGTGCGCAAGCAGCCGACCGCGGTCAACGGCGAAATCGTGGTCGCCATGGTGGACGACGAGGCCACGGTCAAGCGGTTCTACCGCGAAAACGGGCATTTCCGTCTGCAGCCTGAAAACGATGTCATGGACCCCATCGTGGTGGAAAACGTCACCATTCTGGGCAAGGTTGTGGCGCTGCTGCGCCGGCTGTAACCCGCCGCCCGCGGCCACGCCGCATCTCTTCCCGGCCCGCGCCCGCATGGCATGCCCGTGCGCTGGGCGCTCCTTTCACTTCACCCCGCATACCGCGCGAAGCGCTTCCCCCACCGCATGACGGCAATGCGCATACGTCAGGCCGCCCTGCCAATAGGCAATGTAGGGAGGCCGCATCGGCGCGTCCGCGCTCAGCTCAATGGAGGCGCCGGATACGAACGTGCCGGCCGCCATGATCACCTGATGCGCATACCCCGGCATGTCCCACGGCTCGGGCAGCGCAAAGCTGTCAATCGGCGAAGCCGCCTGGACAGCCTGGCAAAACGCGATAAGGCGCTGCGGCGTTTCCAGCCGGACGGCCTGGATGATGTCGCCCCGCGGCATATCGTAGGCGGGATGTACGGCAAAGCCCGCCAGCGAAAAGGCGCGCGCGCACAGCGCCGCCCCGCACAGCGCCTGCGAAACCACGTGCGGCGCCAGGAACAGGCCCTGATAGAAAGGCCGGTAGCTTGCGGCGTAGGAGCCGACTTCTCCTCCGATGCCCGGCGAAGTCAGACGGCATGCAACGCGCTCCACCAACGCCGCGCGGCCCGCCACATAGCCCCCCGTCGGCGCAAGCCCTCCGCCGGGGTTTTTGATGAGGGAGCCTACCATCACGTCCGCGCCGTATGCGCTCGGCTCCTGCGGCTGCGTAAACTCGCCATAGCAGTTGTCCACCAGCACCGCTGCGCCGGGGCATTGCGCATGTACCAGCGCGCAGATATCGCCGATTTGCTCGAGCGTCAGCGTCGGGCGCCAGGCATATCCCCGTGAGCGTTGCACCAGCACCACGCGCACGTCCCCGGACAACGCCGCCCGGATGGCGGCAAAGTCCGGCGCGCCGTCGCTCGTCAGCTCCACCTGGCGGTATCCCACGCCCCACTCGGCCAGCGATCCCTCGCCGGACGCGCCGCCAATGACGCTGTCCAGGGTGTCGTAGGGCTTTCCCGCCGCGGACAGCAGCGTGTCGCCCGGGCGCAGCAGCCCGAACAGGGCCAGACACAGCGCATGGGTGCCCGATACAATCTGCGGCCTTACCAGCGCGCGCTCGCACCCCAACACGCCGGCATATACGCGCTCGAGCGTATCGCGGCCTACGTCGTCATAGCCATAGCCCGTGCTCGGCGCGAAATGGCGCGCGCCGACCTGCGCCTGCTGCATCTGGAGGAGCACGCGCGCAAAGACCGTCTGCTCCGTTTGCGCAAAGCGGGCAAACACGGGCGCGCAATCCTGCTGCGCGCGTTCCAACAGGGCTTCCGTTTCAAACGCTTTCATGTCCGGCATGTTCTCTCTCCTTGATGTGGCGCTGAATTTGTTCGATGATTTCCGCCTGCGCCTGCCGCGGGCTGTCAAATGCGGCCAGGTCCAGCCAGCGCAGGCGCGCGTCACGCCGCAGCCAGGTCAGCTGCCGCTTGGCGTACCGGCGGGAGTGCATCTTTATCCGCTCGACCGCTTCGTCCAGCGTCGTCTCCCCGCGCAGGGCGGCGATGATTTCCTTATAGCCAATGGCCTGCATCGCCTGCGCTTCCCGCGGCACGCCCCCGTCCAGCAGGCTTCGGACCTCTTCGACCAGCCCCGATGCAAGCATCGCGTCCACGCGGGCGTCGATGCGCCGATACAGCACGTCCCGCGGCCAGGTCAGCGCGAATACCAGCCAATCCTGCGCGCTTTCCCCGTCCCAGTCGCGTGCCGTCTCGCTCATGGGCTTCCCGGTGGTCTCGTATATTTCCAGTGCGCGAATGACGCGGCGCACATTGTTGGGATGCAGACGGGCGGCCGTCTCGGCGTCTACCTGCGCAAGCCGCGCATGCAGCGCCGCCGCGCCGCCCGGACGCTCCGCCTCCCGCTGCAGGCGTTCCCGCACGGCGCCCGCCCCGCCCGCCTCGCCAAAGCGGAGCGGATGGCTGACCGCCTGCAGATACAGCCCCGTGCCGCCGGCAAACACCGGCAACTTCCCGCGCGCGAGAATCTCCTCCGCCGCGCGCAAAGCATCGCGCTGATACTCGGCGACCGAATACGGCCTGTCCGGCGGGACGATATCCAGCATATGGTGCGGCACGCCGGACATCTCCGCCGGGGAGGGCTTGGCCGTTCCGATGTCCATGCCCTGATAAATCTGCATGGAGTCCATAGAAACCACCTCGCCGTCCAGCGCACGGCACACGGCGACCGCCGCGTCCGTCTTGCCCGTAGCCGTGGGGCCGGCAATGCAGACGAACAGGGGGCGCACGGCGCTCATACGATGCGGCGGAAGCGCTTATCCAGCTCCGCCTTCTTGATTTGAATCACCAGCGGCCGCCCGTGCGGGCAGGTCGGCGGCGCGCCGGTTCGGAGCATCTCGTCCAGCAGGCTTTCTATGCTTTCCCGGGAAAGCGCATCGCCCGCCTTCACCGCCTTGCGGCAGGCCAGCTTGACCAGAGCATCCCGCCGCTTTTCCTGAGAGGGCAGCGCGCGCAGCTCCGACAGCCGGTCGGCCAGCTCGCCAAAGTACGCCTGAAGCTGCGGCACGCCCAGCACCATGGGCACCGCGCGCACCAGAACGGCGTTGTCGCCGAAGTCGTCCAGCTCAAAGCCCGCATCCTCCAGCGCGTCCCGGTTGTCCATCAGCGCCGCATATTCCCGGTGCGTGAGCTGAACGACCTGGCCGGCGAGCAGGCGCTGGGATGCCGTGTGCCGGTCCATCGCCCTGGAAAAGCGCTCGTAGAGGGTGCGCTCGTGCGCCGCATGCTGGTCGATGATGTACAGCGCGTCCTCCCGCTCGACAAACACATATTCCTGCCAGGCGACGCCCACGACCTTCAGCGGCGTTTTGGCAACCGGCTCCAGCACGGTCTGCTCCTGCTGCGCCGGCTCTTCCGGATGTATCGGCGCAAATACCGGCGGTCGGTCTGTTGCGATGGGCGGCGCCACGGCGCTGTCGTAGACCACGACCTTTGGTCGGTCTGTTTTGTCCATCAGCCAGGACGCCGGGCGGATGGGCGCCGGCGCGTCCGGCGCAGCGGCGGGCGCAGGGTCCGGGGGTAGCGGCAGCGACGGCGCGGCGCGCATCGGCTCCACCTCAAAGGAAGCGCGGAGTATGCCCGCGATGCCTTCCATCAGC
This sequence comes from Candidatus Avichristensenella intestinipullorum, assembly GCA_018713305.1. Taxonomy (GTDB): domain Bacteria; phylum Bacillota; class Clostridia; order Christensenellales; family Aristaeellaceae; genus Avichristensenella; species Avichristensenella intestinipullorum. The sequence continues at coordinate 27,116 of DVFI01000120.1, read as the reverse complement.
GCACGCTCGTCCTGAAAGCGCACCTCCAGCTTGTTGGGATGCACATTGACGTCCACCGCTTCAAAGGGCATGGTCAGATGCAGCGCGCAGACCGGATATTTGCCTATCATCACCCGTTCCCGGCATCCCTCGTCCAGGGCCTGCGACAGAAATGCGTTTTTCACATACCGGCCGTTGAGGATAAAGGTCTGCATGGCCCGGCTGCTGCGGGCCGTGTCCCCCACGCCCACGAAACCGTATATGGCGCAGCCGGCGGCGCTGCCGCGCACTTCGGTCAGCGCGTCCATCGCGGAGGTGCCCAGCACGCTCAGCAGTGCGTCCCGCAGGTTGTTGTTTCCCGGGCTGTGGTATACGGTTTTTCCGCCGCTGACCAGCCGGAAGGCGATGTCGGGGCGGGCCAGAATCAGGCGAAGCATCATGTCGGAAACCAGCCCCGCCTCGGTGGCGGGCTTTTTCAGAAACTTTCGCCGCGCCGGCGTATTGAAAAACAAATCGCGCACCGTCACCGACGTCCCTTCGGGGCTGGGCGCGTCCTGAATGGACTCGATGACGCCGCCGCGCACCACGGCTTTGACCCCGCTTTCCTCCTGCGCGGCGCGCGTGGTCAACTCCACATGCGCCACCGCCGCAATGGAGGCCAGCGCCTCGCCGCGGAAGCCCAGCGTATGGATGGCGCGCAGTTCCTCGGCCGTGCGCAGCTTGCTGGTAGCATGGCGCGCAAAGGCCATGCGGATTTCCCCGCGCACAATGCCGCACCCGTTATCCGTCACGCGAAAATAGGAAAGCCCGCCGTCCCGTATTTCGACGCTCACCGCCGTCGCGCCCGCGTCAATGCTGTTTTCCACCAGCTCCTTGACCGCCAGCGCGGGCCGCTCGACCACCTCGCCTGCGGCAATCTGGCCGATGACCTGCGGATCCAGGGGACGAATCGCATGCCGTGTCTGCATCAGATGTTCCTCGCTTTCTCGCGCAGGCGGAACAGCGCGTTGAGCGCATCCATGGGCGTCATACTGTTGACATCCAGCGCGCGAACCTCCTCGACCAAGTCCAGCGCGCCGAAATCAGCCAGTCCCACCTGCTGCGTCTGTTCCTTTCGGTTGTCCTCGAGAATGTTGGCGCTGATGCTCGCCTGGCTGACGTTGGCAATCTCCAGCCTCGCCAGGATTTCCTGCGCGCGCGCCACCACCGGATGCGGCACGCCCGCCAGGCGCGCGACGTGGATGCCGAAGCTCTTGTCCGCGCCTCCACGCTCGATGCGCCGCAGAAAAATGATATCCTCCCCGTGTTCCTTGACCGCAATGCGGAAATTGACCACGCCTTCCAGGCGGCCCTCCAGCTCGGTCAGCTCATGATAATGCGTGGCGAACAGCGTCTTGGCGCCGACCTGTTCCCCGCAGAGGTACTCCACCACCGCCCAGGCAATGGAAAGCCCGTCGAAGGTGCTGGTGCCGCGGCCGATTTCATCCAGGACAATCAGGGAGCGGGAGGTGGCGTTGCGCAGAATCTGCGCGGTCTCGCTCATTTCCACCAGAAACGTGGACTTTCCGCCGGCCAAATCGTCCGAGGCGCCGATTCTCGTAAAAATGCGGTCCGTCAGGCAGATGGAAGCGGACTTGGCCGGCACAAAGCTGCCGATATGCGCCATCAGCACAATCAGCGCGACCTGGCGCATATAGGTGCTCTTGCCCGCCATGTTCGGACCGGTCACAATCATCATCCGCTGCCCCTGCGTGTCCATGTGCGTGCTGTTGGGCACGAACATCTCGTCATGCAGCGACCGCTCCACGACCGGATGGCGCCCGTCCCGGATATCGATTTTGCCGTCGTCGGTAATCGCGGGGCGCACGTAGTTGTTTTCCAGCGCAACCGTGGCCAGAGCATGGAGGGCGTCCAACGTCTTGAGCCCTTCCGCCGTGCGCTGCATGCGCTCTATCCCCTCCGCCAGATAATCCTTCAGCGCCGCAAACAGCTCCTGCTCCAGGCGAATGGCGCGGTCCGCCGCGCCCAGGATTTTCCGCTCCATTTCCTGAAGCTCCGGCGTCACATACCGTTCGCAGTTGGCCAGCGTCTGCCGCCGCGCATAGCGCAGGGGCACCAGGTCGTAAAACGACTTGGTCACCTCAATACAGTAGCCGAAGATTTTATGGAAGACAATGCGCAGGTTCTTGATGCCCGTCGCCTCGCGCTCGCGCTGCTCCATATCGGAAATCCACTGCTTTCCCTCCGCGCCGGCGCGGCGCAGGCTGTCCAGCTCCTCGTCAAATCCTTCCCGAATGACGCCGCCGTCCGCCAGGGTCATCGGCGCGTCGGGCTGAATCATCTGCCGGATGCGCTGCGCGATGTCCTCCAGCGGGTCTATCTGCGCGCGAATCTCGCAGAGCATCGGGTCCTGCAGGCCGTCCAGCAGGGACAGCACGCGCGGAACGGCTTCAAACGACTCGCCCAGCGCCAGGCAATGGCGCGGCGTGAGCGAATTGTAGGCAATACGGCCCACGATTCGCTCCACGTCCCGCACGTTTTTCAGCGCTTCGCGGACGGCGCGCAGCATAGTGGGCGCGTTTTTGAGCGTTTCAATCGCGCTGAGCCGGCGCTCAATGGGCTCCCGCACGCACAGTGGCTGCTCCACCCACGACCCGAGCAGGCGCGCGCCCATGGGCGTTACGGTTTTGTCCAGCATCTCCAGCAGCGTGCCGCGCCCGCTGCCGCGCCGCATGGAGCGCGTCAGCTCCAGGTTGCGGCGCGCGGCGGCGTCCAGCACCATATACCGGCCGCTGGCATAGCGCCGCAGAACGCGCAGGTGTTCCATGGCGTTTTTCTGCGTCTGTTCGATGTAATCGAGCAACGCGCCTGCCGCGCACACGGCCAACCGCTCTTCGGAAAGGCCGAAAGCATCCAGCGAAGGCGCCTGAAAATGCGCCAGCACGGCGCGCTGCGCGCGGGCAAACTGCCAGGCGTCCGACTCATAGGCGGACGGCTGCACCGGCAGCGAAAGCCCGGCGCAGGCCATAACCGCCGCTTCGTTCGCCAGGATTTCCTTGGGCCCGATGCGCAGCAGCTCATCTGCCAGGGCTTCCGGCGTGCCCGCAAATTCAAATGCCATGCATTCGCCGGTGGATACGTCCGCATAGGCGATGCCGGCCCGCTGCCCCTGCATGCACAGGGCCAGCAGATAGTTGTTGCACTTTTCGTCCAGCATGGACTGCTCAATGACGGTGCCGGGCGTGACCACGCGGATGACCCCGCGTTCCACCAGCGTCTTGGAGGTCTTCGGATCGCTGAGCTGTTCGCAGATGGCGACCTTGTAGCCTTTTTCCACCAGGCGGCTGATATAGCTTTCCGCGCTGTGGAACGGCACGCCGCACATCGGCGCGCGCTCGGGAAGCCCGCATTCCTTCCCCGTCAGCACCAGCTCCAGTTCGCGGGAAACGAGCTTTGCGTCTTCAAAGAACATTTCATAAAAATCGCCGAGCCGGAAAAACAAAATGGCGTTGGCAAACTGTTCTTTGATGGTCATGTACTGGCGCATCATGGGCGACAGGGACATCAGGCTTCCTCCTTTGCAAGCGGCACCGCCCTGAGGGTGTTGTGGCCGGCCTCCGTAATCCGCACCGGCACAAAGCGGCCGATCATCGCGGCGTCTCCGTCGAAATTGCAGGTCAGGCCCCGGCTGCACTTGCCTGCGATCTGGCCCTCCCGGCGGCGGGAACGCTCCTCCGCCAGCACGCACTGGCGCGTGCCCACCAGGCCCGCGTAAATCTGCGCGCTGATGCGTTCCTGCGCCGCAATCAGCCGCTCGATGCGTTCCGTCGCGACCGGAGCGGGCACCTGGCCGGACATGCGCGATGCGCGCGTGCCCTCGCGCGGGGAGAAGATAAAGGTATAGGCGGAATCGTAGCGCATCTGCTCGACCAGGGACAGCGTGTCCGCAAAGTCCTCCTCCGTCTCCCCGGGGAAGCCCACGATAAGGTCTGTGGTCAGCGCGATGTCCGGCATGGCCGCGCGCAGCGCCGCGGCGCGGCGGAGATAGGTTTCGCGCGTGTAGCCGCGGTTCATCGCGCGCAGCACCGCGTCGCTGCCGGACTGCACCGGCAGGTGCAGGTGCGCGGCCACATGGGCGGAGGACGCCATGGCGTCGATGAGCTCGTCGGAAATATCCTTGGGATGCGAGGTCATAAAGCGAATGCGCGGCACGCCCAGGCTGTCCAGGCTGCGAAGCAGGCGCGCAAACGACGGCGCACCGGACAGGTCGTTGCCATAGGAGTTGACGTTTTGCCCCAGCAGCATGATTTCCTGTACGCCGTCGGCCACCAGCGCTTCCGCCTCGCGCAGGATGGCGTCGGGATGGCGCGACCGTTCCCGGCCACGCACATAGGGCACAATGCAGTACGAGCAGAAATTGTCGCAGCCGTACATGATGGTCACATATGCCCGGAACGGGCTTTCACGGCGCACCGGCAGCCCTTCGGCGATGCATCCGTCGCTCTCGCCCGCCTCAATCACCTGGCGGCGCGTCTGAAGGGCGCGAAGCAGCAGCGAAGGAAAACGGTAGAGATTATGCGTGCCGAACGCCACGTCAAAAAACGGGTACTGGCGCAGCAGAACCTGCGACATTTTCGGCTGCTGCACCATGCAGCCGCAAACGCACAGCACCAGCTCCGGCCGCCGGGCCTTGAGCTGCCTGAGCCACGTCATGTTGCCCAGCGCCTTGCGCTCGGCGTTGTCGCGAATGCAGCAGGTATTGAACAAAATCAGGTCCGCGCCGTCGCGGGAAGCGGCCTGGCGCAAGCCCATCTCGGACAGCATGCCCGAAAGCGTTTCCGAATCGTGCGCGTTCATCTGGCAGCCATAGGTGACAATCCAATACGTCTGCGGCCGATTCGGCCAGGCGCTGATTTCGCGCATGGCGTCGCGCTGGGCCTGCAACGCCTCCTCGGGAACGAGTGGGGGCTCTGTGCGCTTCATGCATACCCTCCTTGCCTGGCGGCCGTCTACGGCCTCCTTATCTCAAAACCGACTGCCGGTTTTTGCGCCTACCTATCGGACGGGCGGTCGGTTTGTTCTGTCCTCTCTTGCAGCGATACGCCTTCCAGCGCCTCCGCGCCCGCGTCACGGAGCGCGTTCATGACCGCCGTCGGCCCGGAAAGCACAATGCGGCTGGCGTCGCCCGCAGCGCGGCGCTTGCGCACGCCGCGCAGCATGGCATGCGCCTTTTCCTCTGCGCTGCATGTCCAGCCCGACCCCGCGCAGACAGGGCAGGGCGCAGCGACCGTATCCAGCAGGGGCGCAAAGACGGGCCTGCGCGTCATCTCCAGCAGGCCTGCGCCGGTAAATCCGAATACATGCCGCTTTGCGCGGTCGGCGGACAGGGCTTCCTCAAACACCTGCAGCACCTGCGCGCGCGCGCTTTCCGAGTCCATGTCCACAAAGTCGACCACGATAATGCCGCCGATGTCCCGCAGGCGAATCTGCCGGGCGATTTCCCGCGCAGCCTCGCAGTTCAGGCGCAGCAGGGTATCCGCCTGCCCGCGCTTGCCCAGAAACTTTCCGCTGTTGACATCCACGACCGTCATGGCCTCGCACCGGTCAAACACCAGATACGCGCCGCTGTCCAGCCAGACGCGGCGGCGCGTGGCCTTTTCCACCTGCGCTTCCAGGCCGCTGTCAAAGGGCTGCTCCAGAATCGGCGCATTCAAATCGCGCGCGGCGCGAACCGCCAGGTCCTCCTCCGCATACAGCAGCGCAGGGGCCATGGCCGTTTGCGCCATGGCGGCGATTTTCTCCCAGGCCGATACGAGCCGGCGCAGGTCCGCCGCGACGGCTTCTTCCTCCGCATCGTCTGCCGCCGTTCGCAAAACGACCCCCATGCCTTCCGGCCGGATGCGGCGTGCCAGCGCTTCCAGCGCTTCCCGCCGTTCCGGCGCATCCACATGCCGGGATACGCCCGTCGCTTCCACCGTGGGCAGCAGCACGCAGAATTTCCCGGGAAATGACGGGTTCATCGTCAGGCGCGGCGCTTTTTCCCCTCCGGGTTCGCGCACCACCTGGACGATGATTTCCTCGCCCGCGCGCAGCGGGCGCTGCCGCGCCTTTCCGCTTCGGGCGGCGCGCAGGGCCGGCGGCACATCGCTCAGCGGCAGGAACGCGTTTTTGTCCAGGCCCACATCCACAAAGGCGGCCTCCAGGCCGGGCAGCACGTTGACGACCCTGCCCAGATACAGGTTCCCCGTCCGCTGCCTTTTCCCTTCCGACCAGACGGCCATTTCGACCAGCTTGCCGTCCTCCACGACCGCCAGGCGCGCCTGGTTCCCCAGCCGGTCCATGTACACCTTTCTGTCCGTCATGGCCCGCACATCTCCAGCAGCCCCTTCGGGCCATGGTCGGTTTCTCCGTACAGCCGGAGGCGGCGGAGCCGATAGGCGGGCAGCGCGACGCCGGCCTGCGTCGCCAGCGTCGACAGCAGCAGGTCCGGCTTGAGCGTCTCCCGTTCGGTCAGGGATACGCGAAGCGTAAACCGGATTTCCGACGGCGTTTCCCCGGCGGCCAGCGCATGCAGCATCGGGCGGATGTCGCAGGGCTTTTCCCCGCTTTTTGTCCTGCGCACGGCCGGGATGCTCTGCCGGCCCAGCAGCGCCGGCACGGCGCGCGCCATCGCGCGCGCCTCCTCGCAGGGGAGAAACACGGCTTCATATTCCGCCGTGCGCAGCTGCGCCATCAGGGCGGGAAACCGGTCGTCCACGGCGCGGACGGCGCGCAGCGGCAGGGAGGGTGGAAGCGCGGCCGTCAGCGCTTCGGCAAAGGCCGCTTCGCCGACGTCCGATTCCAGCGCGACATCCATAAGCTCCTCCGCGCCGCCTACGCCCACCGGCAGGGGCGATGCGAAGGACAGCACCGCGTGCGGGTTAAATCCCTGCGAATAGCGAACGGGCAGGCCGCTGCGGCGCAGCGCGCGCTGCATGGCGCGCTGCATGTCCAGATGGCCGATATGTCGCACCCGCTCCGTCTTTTCAAACGCCACAATCATTCGCATCCGCGGCATACCTCCTCCAGCCCGCATCCGCGGCATCCGCCGCGGCAGTCCGGCGTGGTCTGGCCGCGCATGGCGCGCTCGTGCTCCAGCCACAAATAGCGCTGCGTCACGCCGGCGTCAATAAACGCCCAGGGCAGGCGTTCGTCCCGGTTGCGCACGCGGTTGGCGTAAAATCCCATGTCCAGACCGCATGCGGCAAACGCCTCCTGCCAGACGTCGAAGCGGAAATGCTCCGACCAGCCGTCAAAGCGGCAGCCGCGCCGGAACGCCTCCAGCAGGACGTCCGCAAGCCTTCTGTCCCCGCGGGCAAAGCACGCTTCCAGGCGCGAAACCTCCGGCGCATGCCAGTGGAACGACGCGCCCTTGACCTGGCGCAGCTTTTCCTTGAGAAAGCGCTGCTTTTCCGTCAGCATTTCCATGGTGTCCTGCGCGTCCCACTGGAAGGGCGTAAAGGGCTTGGGCACAAAAGAAGAAGAGCTGACCGAGATGCGCAGCCCGCGCGGGCGCTCGCCCTTGGGAATGGCAAAGTATTCTCCGGCCACCGCCGCAGCCACCTGCGCGATGCCCTCGACATCCTCCATCGTTTCGGTCGGCAGGCCAAGCATGGTATACAGCTTGATGCTGCTCCAGCCGCCGCGGAAGGCGTCCCGCGCCGTGCGGGTAATGTCCTCGTCGCGGACCCCCTTGTTGATGACATCCCGCAGGCGCTGCGTGCCCGCCTCCGGCGCGAAGGTCAGGCTGCTTTTTCTCACCTTCTGCGCCTGTTCCAGCGATTCGGTCAAATCGCCGTCCAGGCGCAGCGACGGCAGCGACAGGGATACCCGCCGCTGTGCAAAGCGCTCCGTCAGGCGCCGGGACAGCTCGGCCAGACAGGAATAATCGCCCGTGGACAGCGAGGACAACGAGATTTCCTCATAGCCGGTGGAGGCCGCCAGCCGGTCGGCGAGCGACAAAAGGCGCTCCACGCTGCGCTCGCGCACGGGCCGATAGAGCATGCCCGCCTGGCAGAAACGGCAGCCGCGCGTGCAGCCGCGCATGACTTCCAGCATGATGCGGTCATGCACGATTTCCTGGAACGGCACAATCATCTTTTCCGGGTACGGCGCCGCGTCCAGATTGCGCACCATGCGCTTGCGCACCACTTCGGGCACGCCGGGACGGTTGGGCGCAAAGGAGGCCAGCCGGCCGTCCGGTAAATACTGCGCGTCATAAAACGCGGGCACATATACGCCCTCGATTTGGCACAGGCGCATCAACAGCGCTTCCCGCGACTCCCCCGCCGCCTTGGACGCCTTGACGGCATCGAGGATTTCCTGCGTGCTTTCCTCTCCGTCGCCGATGGAAAACGCATCGATAAAGGCGTGGAGCGGTTCCGGATTGAAGGCGCACGGCCCGCCCGCCAGGATGAGCGGATGGCCCTCCTGTCGGTCGCACGCGCGCAGGGGGATGCCGGCCAGCGAGAGCATTTCCAGAATGTTGGTGTAGCTCAGCTCGTATTGCAGCGTAAACCCCACAATGTCAAACTCCCGCACTGCCCGCCGGCTTTCCAGCGTAAAGAGCGGCACGTTTTCCCGGCGCATCAGGTCCGCCATGTCCACCCATGGCGCAAACACGCGCTCGCACAGCGCGTCCTCCCGCGCGTTGATGAGGTCGTAGAGGATTTTCATTCCCAGGTGCGACATGCCGACCTCGTACACGTCCGGAAAGCAAAACGCAAAGCGGACGGCGGCCGCCTCCCAGGGCTTTGCCGCCGCATTCATCTCGCCGCCTATATACCGAGAGGGCTTTCCCACACTGTCCACAAGCGCGTCAACGCGCCGACCGAGTTCCATGCATTCCCTCCATTCGTCGCAGCCGGCTCCCGGCTCAGAGCCATCCCGGCACGCGATCATATTGTACCACGTCTTCATAGCGCTGCCGCAAGACAATGGGTTCGGATTTTCCGTAGCGCACCAGGACCACCGCGGGCACGGGCACGCGGTTGTAGTTGCTGGCCATGGAATAATGGTACGCGCCGGTCGTGGGCATCGCGATGATATCCCCCAGCTGCACGTCCGGCAGCGGAAAATTCAGCCCCAGAATGTCGCCGGATTCGCACGCGCGGCCGGCGATGGCCACCGTCTGCGTGGGCCGCGCGTCCGCGCGGTTGGCCAGCAGCGCAGTATACCGCCCGTCATACAGCGCGACGCGCGGATTGTCCATCAGGCCGCCGTCCACGCTGACATAGGTGCGCACCCCGGGGATTTCCTTGATGGCGCCCACCGTATAGAGCGTCACGCCCGCCTCCGCCACGATCATGCGGCCCGGCTCCAGGATGAGCCGCGGGGGCCGCATGCCCTTGCGGGCCGCCTGGCGCTGCACTTCGTGCGCGATAAGCCGGACGATTTCCCGGGGATCCATGGTCGGCGGATCCTCTTCCGTGTACCGCACGCCAAACCCGCCGCCGACCGTCGTCTCGGTCATCTCCACGCCGGTAACGACCGACGCGAGCACCATGAAGTCCGTAAGGCGATCCACGGCGCGGTAATAGGGCTCCATTTCGAAAATCTGCGAACCGATATGCGTATGCACGCCGGTCAGCAGGAGATTGGGACAGCCGGCAATCGCCTTGACCGCCTCCAGCGCCTGGCCGTCGTCAATGCCCAGGCCGAACTTGCAGTCCGTCACGGCGGTCTGCACGGCGGTATGCGTGTGGGCCGAAATGCCCGGGTTCAGGCGTACCTGTACGCGCATGCGCCTGTTATGGCGGGCGGCCGCCTCCTGCAGCAGCGGAATTTCCGTCAGGCTGTCCACGACGATATGGCCCACGCCCACCTCGACCGCCATGTCGATTTCCATCGGGGTCTTGCAGTTGCCGTGCAGGGTAATCCGTTCCGCGGGAAAGCCCGCTTTCAGGGCCGTGTACAGCTCGCCGCCGGACACGACGTCCAGCCCCATGCCCTCCTGTGCCACAATCTTGCACATGGCCACCGTTGAAAAGGCTTTGGAGGCATAACAAACCATGCCGCCCGGCGCATACGCGTTCATCGCGCTGACAAACGCCTTGCACATACCGCGCAGGTACAATTCGTCCAGCACAAACAGCGGCGTTCCGTATTCCCGCGCAAGCTCCACCGCGTCGCATCCCCCGATAAACAGATGATGCCGTGCGCCCACTACCAGCCCGTCGCGCAACATCATGGGTATCCCCCCGATTTTCTTTCGATTGATGGTACAGTATAGCATTTTTTATGGAAGCCTGTCAATTGTATGGGCATGCCGTTGTCGCGTGCGCCGGTTCCGGTTCATGCGGCCGCAAGCGGCGCGCACGGCCGCTTTTCGCCGCCTTCCGGCCGGCGGGAGCGCCTGCAGGGCGCCCCTTCCGCACGTCCGCCTAGCCTTCGATGCGGCGCCAGCTTCTTCGGGCGGCGCGGCAGAGCAGATACAGCGATATCACGCCCAGCAGCGCGCAGGAAAGCGCCGCCAAGGCGCATACCCATTGCGGTTCCAGGGCGCGCAGGGCAAAGTAGCAGCCGACGCCCAGCAGCGCCAGATACCCCCAGCCGATGAACATGGCCAGCACGGCGCACATGTTCTGCTTTATCGCCTCCGTCTCGCTGTTCCAGGCAAGCTTGGGGCGCAGAAAATCCGGAAGCATGGAAAGCGCTATGGGCGCGACGCCGCACACCAGCGCCAGGGCAAGCCCGAGCAGGGTCGCCATGGCCGGCAGCTGCAGCACAAACACGGAAACCAGCGTCATCAGCAGCGAGGTCAGCGCCAGCACCGAGTAGGCAAACAGGAACTTGGCGGCCGCCTGCCGCGCCGGGGACACGGGAATCGTCCGCAGGAAAAAGAACATGGGGCCCTCGCGCGAGACGGTGGTGCTGCCGGCGGTATTGATGCAGGAAATGAACAGCAGCACCGCCGCCACCAACAGCGAAAGCAGGAAAGGATGCATGGATTCGTTGAGCAACGAAAACAGGTTGACGGCATCGTCCATCCCGGATATGGATACCGCCCCGCCGGTAAAGCGCGTAATCGCCAGCAACAGCGGCCCCAGGACCACAACCAGCAGCCCGTTGAGCGCGTAGACCGGCGAGCGCAGCGCCGTACGCCACTCGCGCACGAACAGCGCGCGCATCGGGCCGCCCGCGCGCGGGCCGCCCCGCCTCCGGCGCGCCTTGCCAACGGCAGCGGCCGTCTCACGCTGGGCCTGCGCCCCGGCATAATACATGCGCCCCGATACCACAAACACCATCGCCACCGCCGCCAGGGAAACGGCCAGGAACAGCGCCATCATGGCCGCCTGCCCGTGCATGCCCTCCACCGCCCACTGCGCAGGCGGATAGGCCGCGCATACGCGCGCCAGCAGCGCCGAGCTGTCCCGCAAAAACAGCAGCACCTCGGCCGGGCCGATGTCCTCCGACATGGTCGACGTCAAAAACCCCTGCCCTGCAAAAATAGCCGTCAGCAGCAACAGGCTGCCCAGCGTCACCAGCAGGTCGCGCCGCCGCCACAGCGCGCTCAGGCGCATCAGCACCAGCGACAGCAGCGCCGACAGGGCCAGCGGAACGCAGGGGGCCGTCAGCGTGGCCAGCGCCGCCGTCACCCAATACCAGGCGCCCATTTCCGCCTGGATGCCGTACACTATCAGCGCCGGCAGCAGCACCAGCGCGCCCGTTCCGATTTCGGAGACGAGCACCTGGGCAAACTTGGCGGCAAAGACGGTCCGCTGGGGAATGGGCAGCGCGGCCAGAAACTCAATATCGCGCGCAAAGAAGAGCGTGCCGATGAGGTATACCATGCCCATGAAAAATGTCAGCAGCGACGAAATCAGCACTGCCAGCCCCAGCAGGATGTTGCCTATGCCCAGCTGCAAAAACAGCGGCGTTATCATCGAGAGCAGGTAGACATACAGCGCCACCATGCTGCCCAGCGCCGCAAATACCAAAACGCCCAGCAGAAAACGGCCCAGCGTTTTCGCCCTGCGTTCGCGAAGACTCGTCCGCAGCGATGCCAGGCCAAAGCGCTGGTCCAGCTGCAAACGCAACAGACGCCAGAACTGGCTCATGCTCTGTCCTCCTCGCCCTCCGTCAGCTCCAGGAACAACTCTTCCAGCGATTCTCCCGTCTCGCCCGCGCGCAGCTCTTCCATGGTGCCCACCGCGACGAGCCGTCCATGGTTGATAATGCCGATGCGGTCGCAGAGGCGCTCGGCCACGTCCAGCACATGCGTGGAAAAGAACACCGTGTTGCCCGCGTCGCAATGCGCCCGCATCTCCTGCTTGAGCAGATGCGCCGCGCGCGGGTCCAGGCCGACCATCGGCTCGTCCAGTATCCACAGTGGCGGATGATGCAGCAGCGCGCCGGTCAGCATCAGCTTTTGCCGCATGCCGCGCGAATAGCTCTTGATGGGACTGTCCGCCGCGTCCTGCAATTCGAACATGTCCAGGTATTTTTCCATCCGCGCCGCGCGCGTCTGCGCGTCCACGCCGTATATATCCGCCAGGAAATGCAGGTATTCCAGGCCGGACAGGCGTTCGTAGACGCTGCCGGCGTCCGGCACGAAACCGATGTCCTGTTTGACGGCCAGCGGCTCCTTCGCCAAATCATGGCCATGCACGCATATGCTGCCGGCGTCCGGATTGATAATGCCGCAAATCATCTTGATGGTGGTCGTCTTTCCCGCGCCGTTCGGCCCGATAAATCCGAAAATCTCACCCCGCTGCACATGCAGCGACAGATCGTCTACCGCCTTGACGTTTCCCTTGGCATAGGCCTTGCTCAAATGACTCAGCGTCAGCATAGGCGTTCCTCCCCATGTTTGTTTTCCATGCGCGCCAGCGCCCAGCGGGCATGCTCCGCAACGGCCTGCGTCGGCGCGGAAACCAGCGCCCGCAGCAAGGGAATCAGCGAAGCGTCTCCGCTGTTGCCCGCCGCCAGCGCCGCCTGCGCGCGCAGGCGCCCGGCGCGGGCTTCGTTTGCGCCGATGCGCTGCGCGATGGGCAGCAAATCCGCCTTCTGCGCGCGCAGCAGCGTTTCCAGCGCGAACGGTTTGGCATCCGGCGGGACGCAGGCCGCGGACGCGTTGGCCGGACAGACGCGCTGGCAGATTTCGCAGCCGAGCAGGCGCGCGCCCATCAGGGCGCGAAGCGGTTCCGGCACGGGCGCGCCGCAGAGCATGTGCGCGCGAAGGCACCGTTCCGTCGCGAGGTTTCCGCGCCCGTCCAGCGCGCCCGTCGGGCACGCTTCCACGCACCGCCGGCAGTCGCCGCAAGCGCGGGCAGGCAGGGGGTCCGGCGGCGCGTCCTCCGCCGGAAGGTCGCATACCAGCGTGCGCAGCGCGAACCGGCTGCCCCACACATCGTTTTTCAGCAGCGTGTTTCGGCCCTGCACGCCCAGGCCCGCCCGCATGCCCCAGACCTTGGCGGCCAGCGTTTGGCGCGCCTGCACGCGGACGCCCCGCGCCTGCAGCGCGTCCGCCAGCGCCCGCAGCGCCAGGTGCGCGCGCTGCGACGCAAAATAGAACGCCGATACCTCCGCATGGCCGTCCGGCCAGGGCGCGAACCAGGAAAAGGGCACGGCCAGCACCAGCACGCTGCGCGCACCGGGCATCAGCGCGTCGGGCTGCGCGACAATGCCCTGGCGCACGGCTTCGGCGTTCGGCGCATACGCGACAGGGCCCCGGACGGGCGCCAGCGCGGCCCCTTCAAAGCCGAAAGCACGCGCCATTTCCAGCGCCTCCCGTCCGCACATGCGCGCACGCCCTCCTTTGCTGCCGACAGTATACGCGACGCCCCGCCCCTTTTCAACCCCTGGCCATCAAATCCCGCAAATACGCGCCCGTAAAGCTTTCTTTCACGCGGCAAACGTCCTCCGGCGTGCCCTGCGCCACAATCGTGCCGCCCATATTACCGCCCTCCGGCCCCAGGTCGATGACCCAGTCCGCCGTCTTGATGACGTCCAGGTTGTGCTCGATGACCAGCACGGTATTGCCGGCGTCCGCCAGGCGCTGCAGCACCTGGATGAGCCTGTCCACGTCCGCCATATGCAGGCCCGTAGTCGGCTCGTCCAGCACATAGACGGTGCGGCCCGTCGCCCGTCTGGAAAGCTCCGTGGACAGCTTGATGCGCTGCGCCTCGCCGCCGGACAGGGTCGTGGACGACTGTCCCAGCCGGATATACCCCAGGCCGACATCCTGAAGGGTCTGCAGCTTGCGCACAATGAGTGAATGGTTTTCGAAAAACACCAGCGCCTCGTCCACGGTCATTTCCAGCACGTCGCTGATGCTTTTTCCGCGGTAGAGCACCTCCAGCGTCTCCCGGTTATACCGCTTGCCCTTGCATACGTCGCAGGGCACATAGATGTCCGGAAGAAAGTGCATTTCAATCTTCAAAATGCCGTCGCCCGCGCAGGCCTCGCACCGGCCGCCCTTGACGTTGAAGCTGAACCGGTTCTCCCGGTAGCCGCGCGTTTTGGCGTCGGGCGTGGCGGCAAAGACCTTGCGAATCAGGTCGAACATGCCGGTATAGGTGGCGGGGTTGGAGCGCGGCGTGCGGCCGATGGGCGACTGGTCGATGCTGATAATCTTATCCAGCTGCTCTTCGCCTTCCAGCCCGTCGTACGGGCCGGGGCGGGTATGGGCGCGGTTCAGGTCCCGCGCCAGCGCCTTATAGACAATCTCGTTGACCAGCGACGACTTCCCGCTGCCGGACACGCCCGTCACGCAGGTCATCACGCCCAGCGGAATGCGCACGTCGATACCGCGCAGGTTGTTGGCGCGCGCGCCGCGCACCGTCAGATATCCGGCCGGTTTGCGCCGCCGCTCCGGCACGGGAATATGGCGCTTCCCGCTGAGGTACTGGCCGGTAATGGAGTCCGGGCAGGCCAGGATGTCAGAAAGCGTGCCCTGCGCCACGAGCCGTCCGCCCGCCTCTCCCGCGCCCGGGCCGATGTCCACGATGTGGTCGGCCGCATACATGGTTTCTTCGTCGTGTTCGACCACAATCAGCGTGTTGCCCAAATCGCGCAGGTTTTTCAGCGTCGCCAGCAGGCGGGCGTTGTCGCGCTGGTGCAGGCCAATGGAGGGCTCGTCCAGAATATACAGCACGCCGACCAGCGAGGAGCCAATCTGCGTGGCCAGCCGGATGCGCTGCGCCTCCCCGCCCGAAAGCGTTCCCGCGGCGCGCGAGAGGGTCAGGTAGCCCAGCCCCACGTCGCGCAGAAATCCCAGGCGCGCATGAATCTCCCGGAGAATCTGCTGGGCGATGACGGCATGCTTGGGCGAGAGGGAAAGCGAGGAAAAAAACGCTTCCGCCTCCAGCACGGACAAATCGCAGACCGCCGCTATCGACCTGCCGCCGACCGTCACGGCCAGGGATTCGGGACGAAGCCGCCGGCCGCCGCAATCCGGGCAGGGCGTATCCACCATCTGCTCCTCGTACATTTCCCGCATGGCCTCGGAAGAGGTTTCGCGGTATTTGCGCTCCAGGTTCGGAATGATGCCCTCAAACGGGGCGCTGAAGCGGATGGTCCTTTCCGGTCCGCCGTAGGCCAGCTCCAGCTTTTCTCCGCGGGTTCCGTACAGGAGGGCGTCCAGCGCCGGCGCGGGCATATCGGCGACGGGCGTGTCCATGGTAAAGCCGTATTTCTCGCCCAGCGCGGTAAAATACACCGTCGCGTTGCTCAGCTCGGCGCGGGTATTCCAGCCGCTGGCAACCACCGCGCCCTCGCGCAGGCTTTTCGACTTGTCCGGAATGACGCTGTCCGCATCGATGCGGCGCAGCGTGCCCAGGCCCGTGCAGGTCGGGCAGGCGCCGAAGGGGCTGTTGAAGGAAAACATGCGCGGGGTCAGCTCTTCCATGCTGACGCCGCAATCCGGGCAGGCGTAGTTTTGCGAAAACAGCATTTCCTCGCCGCCCTCCGGGCTGACCAGGGCAAGCCCTTCGCCGCGGGCCAGCGCGGTTTCCAGCGAATCCGTCAGGCGGGACACGACGTCGGGCCGCACAACCAGGCGGTCGACCACGACTTCGATGGTGTGCTTTTTCTGCTTGTTCAATCGCGGCGTATCGCCCAGCTCATACATCTCCCCGTCGATGCGCACGCGGACAAAGCCGCTTTTCTGCAGGTCTTCCAGGAGCTTGGCGTATTCGCCCTTGCGCCCGCGCACCAGCGGCGCCATCAGGGTCAGGCGCGTTCGCTCGGGCAGCGCGAGAATCTGGTCGACCATCTGGTCGACCGTCTGCTGGCGGATTTCCCGGCCGCATTTGGGACAATGCGGCACGCCCACCCGGGCGTAGAGCAGGCGCAGATAATCGTAGATTTCCGTGACCGTTCCCACGGTGGAGCGGGGATTGCGGCTGGTCGTTTTCTGGTCGATGGCGATGGCCGGAGACAGCCCTTCGATGACATCCACGTCCGGCTTTTCCATCTGTCCCAAGAACTGGCGCGCATAGGCGGAAAGCGACTCGACGTAGCGGCGCTGGCCTTCGGAGTAAATGGTGTCAAAGGCAAGGGAAGATTTTCCGCTGCCGGAAATGCCGGTAAAGACCACCAGCTTGCCGCGCGGGATTTCCACGTCGATGTTCTTCAGGTTGTGTTCCCGGGCTCCCCGGATAATCAGCATGTCTTTCAACGCTCTGACGCCTCCGCCTGATGTATTTTCTGCGCATGAAAAAAGCCGGGGCCATAGCTTTGCAAAATGGCGTACATATGGCCGATGTTGCCGTGTCCGGCAAAGCGGGTTCGGTCAAAGAAGTCCTCCTCCACGTCCAGCCAGGCCAGACGGTTGACCTCCTCCCGCACGGCGCGCTCGGCCCGCAGCCGGCCCGCATACGCCTCCAGCCGCATGGATTCCCGCGGATAGAAATACGTCATCAGCGGCAAAAGCTCGATGTGCGCCCGCGTGATGCCGGTCTCTTCGCACAGCTCGCGGTACGCGGCGTCCGGGCCGCTTTCCCCGGGCTCCATCCTGCCGCCGACCAGGTTATACAGCCCCTGAAAGGGCGGCTTGCGGCGCAGACAAAACAGCGCGCGCCGCTCGTCCGGGCTGAAAACCCATATAACATTATATCCAACCGCCGCCTCCGGCATTTCGCTTCTTCCCTTCTTCCCCGTCCGCCCGGAAACTACGCCAGCGCCTGCGGCGAAGCGGGGTCAATCTGCATCAGTTCGATGCGGTGGCCGTCCGGGTCGTCCACCCAGCACTGCCAGTTTTTGTCCCTGCCCTGGCGCGGGACATCCCGCAGCGCGATGCCGGCCGCCTCCAGCGCCGCGGCCGCGGCCCGGACGTCGTCCACCTGCAGGCACAAATGCGCGTGGGAGCGCCCGGCGGGCACATGCCCCGGCTCCGCGTAGAACAGCTCCAGGAACTGCCCGGGGCAGATTTTGAGGTATTCTATCCAGGGCGTTCCGTCCTCGCGCGGGATGGAAAACGCGTGCGTGAGCCCCAGCGCGCCGCAGTAGAAATCCAGCGATTTTTGCATGTCGGATGCCACGAGCGCCACATGGGCAAGGCCGGTAATCATACAAACCCTCCTTGTCTTGACGAAAGCGCGCCGGCGGCCCCGCTTTTTCGCCATCGCAAAAAAAGCGCGCCGGCGCAGCTTTGCGCATTATCGCCTTCGTTTTTTGGGATGCCTGCGCCCGGTCGGCTGCGGCGTTTCCGCGCGCATGGGCTTGTCTCCGCGCAGCGCCAGCATTTCGTCGCGCAGCGCGGCCGCGCGCTCGAAATCCAGCGCCTGGGCGGCGGCGAGCATGCTGTCCTCCAGGGAGCGAATCAGCGCCTGGCGCTCGCCTTCGTCCATGGCCATCGCTTCCGTCTGTTTGACGGCCTCTTCGGTAATCTGCAGGAGCGCGCGCACGTTTTTGCGGACGGTTTCCGGCGTGATATGATGCGCCTCGTTATAGGCCGTCTGCAGCGCGCGCCGGCGACGGGTCTCGATAATGGCGCGCTCCATGCTGTCGGTCATCTGGTCGGCATACATGATGACGCGGCCGTCCGCATTGCGCGCCGCGCGGCCAATGGTCTGAATCAGCGAAGTTTCCGAGCGCAGGAAGCCTTCCTTGTCCGCGTCCAGGATGGCCACCAGCGCGACTTCCGGAAGGTCCAGGCCCTCGCGCAGCAGGTTGATGCCCACCAGCACGTCGAATTCGCCCAGGCGCAGCCCGCGCAGCAGCTCCGCGCGCTCGAGCGTCTTGATATCCGAATGCAGGTACCGCACGCGGATTTCCAGCTCCTTGAGGTAATCCGTCAGGCTTTCGGCCATCTTCTTGGTCAGCGTCGTCACCAGGACGCGCTCCCCTTTGGCCGTGACCCGGCCAATCTCGCCCACCAAATCGTCCACCTGACCGGTCGCCGGGCGGAGCAGCACCTCGGGGTCGAGCAGGCCCGTGGGACGGATGACCTGTTCCACCGTGTTCTGCGTGCGCGCCATTTCATAAGGTCCCGGGGTTGCGCTGACGTAGATGGCCTGCTGCACGCGCCGCTCAAATTCTTCAAAGCGCAGCGGCCTGTTGTCAAAGGCGGACGGCAGGCGAAATCCGTATTCCACCAGGGATTCCTTGCGCGCGCGGTCGCCGTTGAACATGGCGCGAATCTGCGGCACGGTCACATGCGCTTCGTCGATAAACAGCAGAAAGTCCTCGGGAAAATAGTCCAGCAGCGTGAAGGGCGCTTCGCCCGGTTTGCGGCCGTCAAAGTAGCGGGAGTAGTTTTCCACCCCCTGGCAGTAGCCGATTTCCCGCAGCATTTCGATATCGTAGTTCGTGCGCTGCGCAAGGCGCTGCGCTTCCAGCAGCTTCCCCTCGCTTTCAAACCGCCGCACGCCGGCCTGCAGGTCGCGTTCGATTTCTCCGATGGCCGCGTCGATGCGCTCGCGCGAGGTGGCATAGTGCGAGGCGGGATAAATGGCCGCATGCCGGAGCGTGGACAGCGCGCGCCCCGTGACGGTGTCCACCTGGGAAATGCGGTCAATCTCATCGCCGAAAAACTCAATGCGCAGCGCGCGGTCGTGCTGCGAGGCGGGAATAATCTCCACCGTATCCCCGCGCACGCGGAAGCTGCCGCGTTCAAACTCAAAATCGTTGCGCGCATACTGGATATCGACCAGGCGGCGCAGCAGCTCGTCGCGGCCCAGCGCCATGCCCGGCCGCAAAGACACCATCATCCCCTCGTATTCGCTCGGGTCGCCCAGCGAATAGATGCACGACACGGACGCCACGACAATGACGTCCCTGCGCTCGCGCAGGGCCGACGTCGCGCTGTGGCGCAGGCGTTCGATTTCCTCGTTGATGGAGGCGTCCTTTTCGATGTAGGTATCCGAGGAGGCGATATAGGCCTCCGGCTGATAATAGTCGTAGTAGGAGACGAAATACTCCACCGCGCTGTCCGGAAAAAACTCCTTGAACTCGGCGCAAAGCTGCCCCGCCAGCGTCTTGTTGTGCGCGATGACCAGCGTGGGCTTCTGTACCTTTTCTATCACGCTGGCCATGGTAAACGTCTTGCCCGACCCGGTGACGCCCAGCAGCACCTGATCCCGCAGCCCCCTGCAAACGCCATCCGCAAGGGCCTCTATCGCCTGGGGCTGGTCTCCCTGCGCCTGAAACGGCGCGCGCAATACAAATCCGTCCATGCGCTCAGTATACCACACTATCACAAAAAAGAACAGATGTTCGTGTCAATTTGGGGGCAAAAGTTTTGATTAGAGGAGCTTGGCGCTGGCCATGTTCTTTTCCACGCGGGCTTCCACATGAGCGCGCATCAGGGCGAACGCGCTTTCCGCGGCCTGTGGATGGTCCGGCTGCGGGATTTCCCTGCGCCCGGCCAATACAAACGCGCCCTTCGCCTGCGCTTCGCGCAGCCAGGCCAGGACGTCCTCCGGCAGCTCGGGGCTCTGGGGCGCGCAGGCCGCGCAGCATGCGCCGCCGTTCTTTACGTCAAAGCGCATGGGCGCGCGCAGCGGCCTGCCGCAGCGCAGGCAGACGTCCAGCCGCGGGGCGAAGCCCTCCAGCAGGGACAGCTGCGCCAGGAACACGGCGGTCAGCGCGCGCGGAGGCGTCTCGCCATAGGCCAGCACGGCCAGGGACAAGAGCATCATTTTGAACAGGCGCGCGCAGTCCCCGCCCGGCTGGGCGACCGCTTCGCAGAGGTTCAGCCAGTATACGCCGTGGGACAGGCGCGCGTAGTCCAGGCGGAGCGGATAATAGTTTTCCTTGAGGGAAAAGCCGCTGAGCGTATAGCGCCCGCCTTTTTCATGGAGCAAATACTCCCCCGCCGTGAACAGTTCGGACGCGGCGAGCAGACGGCTGGTCGCCTTCCGGCAGCCGTGCGCGCAGGCGGACACCAGGCCCAGGGACGGCGTCAGCAGGGTGAGCATCCTGTCGTTTTCCCCAAAGCCGGCATGGCGCAGCACCAGCGCGTCCGTCTTGACGGTCGGCATTTATTCGTACCCCAGCGTGCGCAGGTCGTCCGCGCGGTTCCGCCAGTCCTCGCGCACCTTGACCCAGAGCTTGAGCAGCACCTGTCCGCCCAGCAGGCGTTCGATGTCCGCGCGCGCCTCCGCGCCGATTTTGCCCAGCATGGCGCCCTGCCTGCCGATGATGATGCGCTTATGCGATTCGCGCTCGCAGTAGAGCGTGGCGTGAATCTCCATCACGCCGCTGGGGAGCTTCGCCATGGACTGCATCTCCACGCCGATGCCGTGCGGCACTTCGTCGCGCAGGTTGCGCAGCGCCTTTTCCCGGATGATTTCCGCGCACAGCACGCGCTCGGGCTGGTCGGTCATCATATCCTCGGGGAAGTATCTCGGCCCTTCCGGCAGGAACGAGACGAGCAGCCGGCGCAGCTCGTCCATGCCGTCTCCGTTTCGGGCGCTGACAGGCACGACCGCATCATACGGGGCGTCGTTGAACGTGGCCAGCAGCGAGGCCAGCGCGGCGCGCGGGATGGTGTCGATTTTATTGACGACCAGCGCCTTTTTGACCCGGGTCTGCGCCATTTTTTGAAGGATTTCCCGGTCCATATTGCCGACAAACCCCCCGTCGACCATGACAATCAGCGCGTCGATGCCGTCCAGCGCGTCGTTGGCGGCCTTGACCATATACTCGCCCAGCCGGGTTCTGGGCGTGTGCAGGCCGGGGGTGTCCAGAAACACCATCTGCCAGCCCTCGCCGCTCGCCACGCCCATGATGCGGTTTCGGGTGGTCTGGGGCTTGTTGGAAACGATGGCGACCTTTTCGCCCACAAAGGAGTTCATCAGCGTGGATTTTCCCACGTTGGGACGGCCCAAAATGGCTACAAAGCCCGATCGGAAAGCGCTCATGCCCGCGCCTCCTCCAGGCTCTCGGGCCCGAAGCTGTCCGGCAGAAGCGCCTGCAGCGTGGTCGCGCGCACCTGACGGCCGTCCGTCAGCAGCACGCGCATGTCCTTGGCAAATTCGCGCAGAAACTGCCGGCACGCGCCGCAGGGGTACGGCATGGAACCTGCGGCCGCAATGGCGATGGCCTCAAAGCGGCGCGCGCCTTCCGTCACGGCCGTGGTGACCGCGTTGCGCTCCGCGCAGATGGTCATGCCGAAGCTGGCGTTTTCCACGTTGCAGCCCTGAAACTCGCGCCCGTCCTCCGCGCGCAGGCACGCGCCGACAGGATATTGGGAATACGGGACATAGGCCCTGCGCATCGCCTCTTTGGCGCGTTCGAGCAGCGCGAAATCCGCATCGGTAAGCTCCCGTGAAAGGCCGGTGTTTTCCATAATTTCGTCCTCCATCGCGCGCATGCGTGCGCGCTCCTGTTGCGTCCCATGGTCGTATCCCAGCAGGTGCAGCATTCCGTGCGCAAACAGGAATCCCAGCTCCCGCCAGAGCGAGTGGCCGTACTGCTCCGCCTGCGCCCGGGCGCGCGGAAGCGAAACGACGATATCGCCCAGGTGCATGCAGCCGCTCTGCGCGTCGAATTCCCGCCTGAGACGTTCGGGATACGACCGGGCCGTCCCGTTCGGATACGCCGCGCTGGGAAAGGACAGCACGTCCGTGGGCATGTCCGTGGCGCGCATCTGGCGGTTGACGGTCCGAATCCCTTCGTCGTCGGTCAGCACAAAGCCGGCCTGATATTTTCCCTGCAGGCCCTCCCGGGCGACGCATGCGTCGCCTACGCGGGACAGGAGGGCTTCCAGCTTTTCCGGCGCGCCCTGCGCTTCAATGGACAGTTCCAGATGCATGCGTTTCCTCCTTGGCGGGCGAGGCAGGGGCCGGCGCGGCGGGGGCGGGCGCATCCGTGCCGGGGAGGGCCGTCACCCCGTCCAGCTTGGGGTATTCAATGCGCTTGTGGTAAATGCCGTTCAGGACCTGCGCAAAGGCCCGGACAATGCGCGAGACGTCGACGAAGCGCAGCGGGCACTCGTTAAGCTGGCCGCTGTCGATTTTGTCGCGAATGAGCTCGCGGATTTTGCGCTCGATTTCCTCGGTCGTCTGGTCGCCGCCGGCGCGAATGGCCGCCTCCACGGTATCGGCCAGCATGATGATGGCCGCTTCGCGGCTCTGCGGCTTGGGCCCGGGGTACTGGAAATCCTCGATCTGCGCGTTCTCCCCGCCTTCCATGCTGCGCATTTTATGGAAAAAGAAGGCCGCCAGCGTATCGCCGTGATGCTGCGCGATGCAGTCGATGACGCGCTCGGGCAGGCGGGCCTGGCGGGCCATCTGGATGCCGTCGCGCACATGCTCGGTGATGATGGCGGCGGACACGCGCGGGTCGGTCCGGTCATGCGGGTTGTCCCCCAGCTGGTTCTCCTTAAAGTACAGCGGGCGCTTGATTTTCCCGATATCGTGATAGTAGGCGCCCACGCGCGCCAGCAGCGCGTCCGCGCCGATGGCTTCCGCCGCCGCTTCGGAAAGATTGGCCACCATGATGGAGTGATGATAGGTGCCGGGCGTTTCCACCAGCAGGCGGCGCAGCAGCGGCTGATTGGGATTGGCCAGTTCCAGGAGCTTGTAGGGCGTGACCAGGTTAAAGCACCATTCCAGCACGGGCTGTACGGCCATGCAGAGCAGCGCGGCCAGCACCGTGCCGCCCGCGGACCAGAGGGCGTTGGTCAGAATGGAATTGATTTCGTTGTTGGTCAGGCAGCCGATGGCCAGCATGGCCAGCAAATCCGTCACAGCCATGGCGCCCCCCGCCAGCAATACGGCGGCGCGCTGCTGACGGCGGCGGGACAGCACGAAAATGCCGACCGGCGCGCTGAGAAGGCCCGCCGTCATCATGTTGAGCATTTGCTGCGCAAAGGTGGTGTTGGCCGTATTGGTCAACACGCCCACCAAAAGGACGGCGATTGTGTTGGCAATGAACGCCGTGCTGGGAGAAAGCAGCACGGTCGCCAGCAGGGCCACCATCGCCGTGGGCGCAAGATACGGGTTGACCTGCGCGGCCAGCACGCACAGGCCCATGGTCAGCACAAACAGCACCGCCAGAATCAGCGCGTTGCGCAGGCGCGTCATCCGCATCCAGTCAAACATCAGCAGCGGAAGCGCCAGCGCAACCGCGCTTAGGATGCCGAGCACCGTCACGCCGGTCAGCAGCATCACGTCGAACTGGTTGCCCTCCAGCAGGCCCAGGCTGTCCAGCACGCGCAGCTGCGCCTCGGTTACGCTCTCGCCGGCCACCACGATGTTCTGCCCGCTTTTATAATAAACCGGTTCCACCGCCTGCCGCGCTTCCTCGCGCTTGAGCTCCGTCTCCTCCTGATTGATGACCATGTTGGGCATAATGCAGGCGCGCACGGCGGGCACGATGATGTTCAGGCACAAATCCGAGGAAATGTACTGCAGCAGCTGCCGCTGGATGCTGGCGATGGCGACTTCCACGCCGCCTTCGCGGATGGTGGCTTCCATGGTTTTGCGCACGGCGTTGACGGTATTGACATAGGCGGTGCTGAAATCGCTCTCCGACAGCTTCATCAGGATGGTCAGCTGCCAGTCGCTCAGGTTCATCGTTTCGCACATATCGCGCGCCAAATCCAAATCCTCCCGCGCGAAGGTGCCCGTATAGACATAGTCCTCGCCGGCGGCGGAAGCCGTTTTCCCGCTGCGCAGGCCTTCTCCGAACGCGCGGATGGATTCAAACTCGCTGAACACCTTTTCCAGGTTGTCCATCACCAGGTCCAGCGCCGCCTCGTCCTCCTGGTAGACGGGCTGTACGGCGTCGGCCGCGCGCTCGCGGTTTTCCTCGGTCTGCGCTTCGTCGATGACGTCCTTGGTGGCCGTAATGGTTTTCGGCGCGATATCGCCGACGGACAGGTTGTACTGTTCGGGCGAAGTGGTCAGGCCCATCGCCACCACCAGCAGCATGCAGGCGACCACCAGCACCAGCAACCGCAGCCAACGCCCCGGCGTTCGCTCTCTCGGCTGTATTTTCGGCTTTTCCGGCTTCTTTTGCTTCATCCCGATTATCCTCCCGTGCGGCTTATCTATTTCGATTGCGCGCCTCGCGCCGTTCGTATGCCCTGACAATCGCCTGCACCAGTTCATGGCGAACCACGTCGCGGTTGGAAAGATGCGCGATGCCGATTCCGTCCACGCCCGAAAGCACCTCGACCGCTTCCTTCAGGCCGGATTTTTTTCCGTAGGGAAGGTCAATCTGGGTAATGTCGCCCGTGACCACCACGCGCGTGCCAAAGCCCATGCGGGTCAGGAACATTTTCATCTGCTCGCCCGTGGTGTTCTGCGCCTCGTCGAGGATGACGAACGAATCCGACAGCGTGCGCCCCCGCATATACGCCAGAGGCGCGACCTCCACGACGCCGCGCTCGGCCAGCTTTTGATAGGCATCCATGCCCATCAGGTCATACATCGCGTCATACAGCGGGCGGAGGTAGGGATCGACCTTCTGCGCCAAATCGCCGGGCAAAAAGCCGAGCTTTTCTCCGGCCTCGACCGCGGGGCGCGTGAGGATAATGCGCTCCACCTCTTTGTTTTTCAGCGCCACCACCGCCATGGCCATGGCCAGGTAGGTCTTCCCCGTGCCGGCGGGGCCCACCGCAAAGGTCAGCAGGTTTTTGCGCATCAGTTCCACATAACGCCGCTGGCCCAGCGTTTTGCACTTAATCTGCTTGCCGCGGTGGGTCACGGCGATGACGTCGCGCATGATTTCCTCAATGCTGTCCACGTTCCCCTCGCGCGCCAGCTCCACCGCGTATCGGATGCGCGAGCGGTCCACCTGCTCGTGGCGCCTGAGCATGTCCAGGAGCTTTTCGGTCACCGTGACCGCAAGCTCGACCTGCTCCTCATCGCCCGAAAAACACAGCTCGTCCCCCCTCAGCGCAATTTCCGCGCCCGTTTCCTGCATCAGGCTATTGACGTTTTCGTCTCCTACGCCAAACAGAGATACATAATCTTCCATGGATTCCACGGAAAGCAGCATCTGCTTTTGCGCCAATTCCCCTATTCCTCCAGTTCGTCGGTTCTCTCTTCGGGAGCGACCGCAATGTTCTCCACGGTCTCCAGCACCGCCAGCGCGCGATATCCTCCCTCCTTTATCATACTATATTCTATCCATTTGTCAACAACCTGCGCGTGAAACCCGGCCGCCTGCTGCGCCAGGCGCCAGGCGGCGCGCCCGGCTTCCTCGCGCACTTCCTCCTCCGGCCGCGCCACGGCGCGCCGCTCCACCTCTTCATACCGCGCCACGCGCAGCCACACCGGGAATATCCCGCCCAAAGGCAGCGCGCGCCACGCCGTATCATAGTCTGTGAAATCCGTCCCCTCTTCAAACGCAATCTGAAAAAAAGGCGTGCAGAGCGTGCGGGCCTCCTGTACGCGCCCGGTCGGCTCCGTTTGCAGCAGCGTCCCGGATACCGTGGCCTCGCCCGTGTACCATACGCGCGCTTCCACCTCTCCGGCGGCCCGCACCGGCGTGACGGCGCCGTCAAACGCGCGCTCTTCCCCGCGCACCAGCACCTGGCCTTTGCGCACCACGTCGCCCGCCTGTACCAGCGGCGTGCCCGCATAGACCCGCAGCGCCCGGACGACGCCGTCCCGCGCGGCCACCAGGTCTGCCGGTCCGTCGGCCTGCGCTTCGTCCGCGGGCTCCGCCTGCACGCAGGAAACTGTCAAATAGACGCCCGAAACCTCCACGCCCACCCAAGCCAGGCCCGTCAGCTGGCTGTGCAAATCCCGCTGCAGCGCGGCGACATCCAGCGTATACCGCAGACGGCCCGGGCGAATCTCATGCGCCTGCAGGATGCGCGCGACTTCCCCGGCATAGGGGCCCGCCCCGGTTACCCGGACGAACCACAGGCAGGAAGTCAGCCCCCACAGCAGGACCAAAAAGGCCAGCACGCCCGTTACCAGCAGCGCCCGCCGCCTGAACAGCCCGGCCAGGCGCACCGGCCCGGACGCCTCGCCCTGCGTCAGCCGAAAGCCCATGCGCTCGCACAGCGCAGACAGCGCCGCCCAGTCGGCCGCGCGTACGCTGCCCGTCGCCCGCTTCGCGCCGCAGCGGCAGACCCGCCGCAGCCGAATGCCCTCCTGCGCGCAGCGGTTGAGCAGCTTTTCCAGCGAAAGCCCCTCCACGGCAAACGCGTACCATCCCGCCGCGCCCCGCGCCCTCACAGCGTTACCCCGCGAATGGAGCCGGTCAGCATCAGGTCCGTGTCGCCCAGGGCGGTCAGCGTCAGCCCCTCCCCTTCCACGGTCATCACGCCCAGCGACGTTCGCACGCGCAGCCGCTCCGGCGCGTATTCCAGCACGCCCCGGTGGTTTTCCAGCAGCAGCGAGGAGTCCCCGCGCAGCAGCACGCGGGGCATGCCCAGCACGATATCTTCCGGAATCCCGGCCGCCTGTACCGCCCTGCGAAGCGTATGTCTGCGCGCCATATGCATCCCTCCCGCCGCATCATTGTATTCCGGCGCGAAAGGGGACATGCGCAAAACGCCGGCAGGCTGCGGGCGTGCAGCCCACGGAAGCATGCGCCCACAAAAAAACGGACGGCTGCGCCGTCCGTCACAGACCGTCGACAAGTCGACGGTCTTTCGCTGCAAGGCTGCTCCGTCAGCCTTGCAGCGAAGGGAACATCATGTTCCTGTGCGCGAAGCGCACGGGCGGAACATGATAGCGGAAGCGGCT
>DVFI01000119.1 GCA_018713305.1 Candidatus Avichristensenella intestinipullorum | reverse complement strand
GCGGCTGCAAGCCGCTTCCGCTATCATGTTCCGCCCGTGCGCTTCGCGCACAGGAACATGATGTTCCCTTCGCTGCAAGGCTGCCCGTCAGCCTTGCAGCGAAAGGCCGTCGACTTGTCGACGGTCAGAAGCCTTGCGCAGCAAGGTTTCCCTGCACGTTTCCCCGGCCGCGCCCCAGGCGCAGGGGAAACGTGTCCTGGCGGAAAAGGCCGGCGCAGACGGCCTTTTTCGACAAGCGAAAGACCGTCGACTTGTCGACGGTCTGAAGCCCGGCAGCGCGGCCTTTTTCGAGAAACGTCGAGAAACGTGTCGCCGGGCATTTACGCCGCCGCTTTCTGCATGGTATAATACCATAAAGAAAGAAGGAGGAGTCCCTATGACGAGGCGAATCGGCATTTTGACCAGCGGCGGCGACTGTCCCGGGCTGAACGCCGCCATACGCGGCGTCGCTCGCGCCGCCTATGCGATGTTTGACGCGGAAATCGTCGGCATTCAGGACGGCTATCGCGGGCTCATCGAAGGCGAATGGCGCGAAATGCGCCGCGACGAGTTCTCCGGCATCCTGACCCTGGGCGGCACCATCCTGGGCACCTCGCGCCAGCCCTTCCGCACCATGCGCGTCATCGGCGAGGACAATGTGGACAAGGTGAAGTCCATGAAGAAAAACTACGAGCGCATGAAGCTGGACTGCCTGGTCACGCTCGGCGGCAACGGCACCCACAAGACGGCCAACCTCCTGTCCGAAGAAGGGCTGAACGTCGTCAGCCTTCCCAAAACAATTGACAACGACATCTGGCTGACCGACGTTACCTTCGGGTTCCATACCGCGGTGGACATCGCCACCGACGTCATCGACCGCCTGCATACCACCGCCGCCAGCCACGGCCGCACCATGGTCGTGGAAATCATGGGCAACAAGGCGGGCTGGCTGACGCTGTACGCCGGCCTGGCCGGCGGCGCGGACATTATCCTGCTGCCGGAAATCCCCTACGACATCGACCGCGTCTGCGAAGCCGTCGCCCGCCGTGCCAACGCCGGCAAGGCGTTTTCCATCCTGGCCGTGGCCGAGGGCGCCATGGACCGGGAAGAAGCGGCCATGAAGAAAAAGCAGCGGGCCGAGGCGCGCGCCGCCATGCCCTATGCCAGCGTTTCTCACCGCATCGCCGCGCAGATTGAACAGAAAATCGGCGTCGAGACGCGCGTCGTGGTGCCCGGTCACATCCAGCGCGGCGGCAGCCCGTCCGCGTATGACCGCGTGCTGTCCACGCGCTTTGGCGTGCATGCGGCGCAGCTGATTCGCGACGGCGTGTATGGCATGGCCGTGGGCATGCACGGGCACGACGTGGTGCATAACCCGCTGCGCGAGGTGGCCGGCAAGACCAAGTTTGTGCCCCAGGACCATCAGATTGTGCAGGCCGCGCGCCAGATGGGCATCTGCATGGGCGACTGACGCAAGCCCCGTCTCCCGGCCGAACGCAAACCGTCTGCTCCCGGGCGTTTGCCCCGCCCGCCAGAGCGAAGGGGCAGGCGCTTTGCCGTTGCGGCGCGTCAGGCGCGCGCCCGAGCCGGCCATGCCCGCAGGCCGTGCGGCGAAAGCCGCCCCCGGTCCGACCCCGGGAAGTCCCGATGCAGGGAGGCGAACGCCATGAACACGCCCCTTTTGACCACCGAGCGGCTGATTCTGCGAAGGTTTGCGCAAGAGGACATGCCGGCGCTTTTTCTGCTTCTCAGCGACGAAGAAGTCAATCGGTTTTTGCCGTGGTATCCCGTCAAAAGCCTGGAAGAGACCCGGGCATTCTATGAAAAAAGGTTCGCCACGGCCTATGCGCGGCCGCAGGGCTATGCGTATGCCGTCTGCCTGCGGAAGGACAATCGCCCCGTCGGGTATGTCTGCGTCGATGCGGAAGAGCCCCATGATTTGGGCTACGCGCTTTGCAGGGCATTGTGGCGCCAGGGCATCGCGACCGAAGCGGCCCGGGCGGTGGCAGCGCGGGCCAAAGAAGACGGCTTGCCGTATCTGACGGCCACGCACGACAGGAACAATCCGGGCAGCGGACGCGTCATGCAAAAAATCGGCATGAAGTACTGCTATTCCTACCAGGAGCTGTGGCAGCCGAAAAACTTTCCCGTCATCTTCAGAATGTATCAGCTCAATTTTGCCTGCGCCGACGATTTCGTGCACCGGAAATACTGGGATATGTATGACCGTCACTTCGTCGAGACTTTCTGACCGAAAGAACAAGGCCCGCGCGAGGCGTTCCTCGCGGCGATGCACAGCCCCCTCGTTCTGCGGAGGCCTCCCTGCCGCGCCGGCCGGCGCACGTCTCCCCACTCCGCGCCGGCGGGGAGCGGCGGCAAAAGATACCGGCGGGCGTGAAAGCGCGCCCGCCGGAAAGCGTCCCGGCACGGAAGGTCGCCCGCGCCGCAGGGGCGCGCGAAGGATGGCCAGGGCAGAATGCCGCGCAATCGGAGCAAGAGAGCGCATGCCGCCGTTTTTTGCCGCCGCATGGCATGCGCCGCCGCATGGCATGCGGGGGATACAAACGCACCGCCCGGCGCGCGCCGGCCATGCGCTACGTTTCCACTTATTCCGCCTCCGCGCGCAGCCCGAGATCGCCGAACGTGAGACCTTTGACAATGCGGATAAAGCCCAGGCCTTCTTCGCCTCCCGTGGCGTAGTCGATGACGATGTCGCCATAGGAGCCTTCCTTGTATATCATTTCCAGCTTCTCTCCGCTTACCTCGCCGGAGCCGACGTACGACAGGGCGTATTCAACCCAAACGTTTTCCTCGCCTTCTTCGTAATAGCGGTCCACGATTTCAAAGCAGCCCCCGGCGCACAAATCCGCTACGTATTGTTCTATCCATCCGGCGTCGGCGTTGTCAAAGAAATAATGGCACCCCTGCTGTGTGTCCGTTTCCCGGATGCTGCCGAAATCCATCTTCCCCTGCATGTAGTCAGACATATTCTGCACGACGGTACCCGTCCGTCGTTTCGCGCTCCGTGCCGGAGCCGTCTGCCTGCGCTTCCTCCAGGGTAACGCGGGTGAAGATATATTCCATTCCCTCATCCCGGGAGCGCAGCGTGCCGTCGGCCGACGGCGTGTATTCCATGACGCCGCCTGCGCTGAATTCCGTGACGATCCTGCCGTCCGTCACGGTCCATGTGCCGGAGGCGGACACTTCGTTCAGCACCATGAACCAGCTGCCGTCCCCGGACAGCACCAGCGCGGACACGATATGCGCGATGTCTTCGCCGCTGCGCTCCGTGCCGGACGCATCGATGATGCCGGTGAGCTCCCAAATGCCGACAAACGAAGCTTCCTCCGCCATGCCGGGCCCAACCGCCGCCATCGCCAGCAAAAGAGCCAGCGACAGCCCAAGCGCCTTTTTCATCATCATAGAACCGTCCTCCCGTCGCGATATTTGTCAGGTCCCGTCCTGCCTGTTGGATGCAGGGGATTCGGATACGTCGCCATGCCCGCCGGGCCCCGCGCCGTCGTTCGCCGCCGGCACGCTCAGGCGCGCCCCGCATTCGGCCGCGCGCCCGCCGCAAGCCCCGCGGCCGGCATGCGGCGCATCCGGATACGCCGTTTCCGCACGGTCACGCCTTCGTCCCGCCATATCCTGATGTATGGTACCATATCCCGGCGCCGGCATGGTCAGCAAATCTGCATCCCACTGCAAAGCCCGCGCCGCTGCCGGCGGAAGGCCGGCACGCCGCCGCGCGTGACGCCGCCCGCCCTTCGCCCCAATCGGACGCCGCCCGCTCCATGCGCCATGCGGCTCCCCCTCGAACGGATACGCCCGGGCGGCCCGGCGGCCGCGCGAGCGGCCCTGGCCGTCCCGGCCGTTTTTCGAACGCTGCGGCGGTGGCAAAACCGGTTCAACAGGCGGCCTGTTTCTTTGTCCCGCCGGCAGGAAATAATCTATTATATGGCGAATACATGATAAATATGACTGTTTATATGGCAATATGACCCGTCGCCAGCGGCACAGGCACGAGGCCCGAACGCTGCCCGCACGGCGGCGCGGCATGAGAGAACCAGAGAATGGGAGAGGAGCTCGTGATACCATGAAAAGGCTTTTGACGGTTTTGCTCGCCGCCATGCTGGCGCTGCCTGTAACCGCCGCCTCGGCGCAGACGGCCTATGAGACGGCCCGGGATGGCCTGTCGTCGGCGCTGGACGCCTCCTGCGTCACACAGACGCAGTACGAGGGCGTCATGCTCGCCGTATACGACCTGGAAAACGGCGATGTGACCCTCCATGGCTTTACCTCGGACGGGATATTCGAAAGCACGTCCTGGACGCAGAACGGCTTTGACGGGTTTGACCCGTACCGCAACCTGCTGGCCTCCTACGACAGCCTGCAGGCGTCGGTGGACGCCAGCGGCGCGCTCGTGTTCATCCTGGTTTCCGGCGATACGGCGCAGCAGGCGGCCCTGTCGGCCACGCAGGCCCAGGACATGATGCGCAGCATGACCGCGCAGCGCACCATATATGCGCAGCGCCTGGACGGGCTGTGGACATGCGTGTATTGTTCCACGGCCAATCAGGGCGATGTCTGCACGCAGTGTATGTCGCCCAAGTCCGATTCCCTGGTCAGCCAATGGATATGTCCGGGCTGCGGCGAAGCGTTTTCCGGTGCAAAGCCCCGGTTCTGCTCCTCCTGCGGCACGAACCTGCAGACCGGCGCGACCACCGCTCCCGCCGTATCGCCGACCACCGCCCCTGCCGCAGCGCAGTATGGCGCGCCGCAGGTGGGCGTGCTCAACACGCGCATGGCCACGCGCACGGGCCCGGGCACGCAGTTCGAAGAGCCGGGCACGTTCCTGGCGGCGGGCGATGAAATCACCGTCTATTCCATCGCCTACGACGTCAACGGCGTTCCCTGGGTGCAGACGGATGTGACGACCAAAGACGGCAAAATGCGCGCCTATACCGGCCTCAAGCGCGTCAACGGCCTGGACGTGAGCCAGCTCCGCCGCGAAGGAAACATCAACCTCCCCTGCCAGGTGATATGGGATACCGTCCCCCGGTATGGCCCCGGATACGATTACGCCCCCTATGAGTTCACCTTCCGCAGCGGCCGCAGCTTCACCATCAGGGACATAGAAGGCGACTGGGCGCTTGTCGAGTTCTACGCGGCATATGACGATTTGTGGTATCATCTGTGGATAGCCACGGAGCACCTTTCCTACTGAGCAGACGACCGGGCGCGTCTCTGCCCGCCCGGCCGCGGACGGCATGACGGCCCGGCTGTCCGCGCCAATGGAACGTTTGCTCTGGCGACTTCCAATCCGCTTCCCTGCGTCCCGTGGACGGAGGCTGCGCATCATGGCATGCCTCCCCCTTCATGGCGGTCACGCCATGGGACGCAAGGAAGCTTTTTGTGGAGAAAACGGCGCCGGCAGCAGGGTCTGTGATATGCACTTTGCGCCACGCAGACAGCGCGCCTGCGCCGGACGGAACCTGCGCGCCATACATACGGGCATGCCTTAGATACTGTCGACAATAGTCAAATCAACGTACTTACCCAGAGAACAATGCATCGAATTTGCACTGCTGCGACGAATGAAGAGGTGAGTTTTGCGTACCGCGTCGCGATACCGCGCCAGCGTTTCAGGTGG
>DVFI01000118.1 GCA_018713305.1 Candidatus Avichristensenella intestinipullorum | reverse complement strand
TTGCAGCGAAACTCAGTTGCCCATCTCAATGCTGATTTGTCCAAACAGCGTGACCAAATCCTCCGCCGAATGCTGGCCCCGCGGCGCGTTGACCACGGCCTCGCCCTGATGCAGCATCAACAGGCGGTTTCCGTATTCCACCGCATAGCGCAGGTTATGCGTGACCATCAGCGTCGTCAGCCCCTTTTCCCGCACCAGGCGGTCCGTCAGGGCCATGACCGTCTCGGACGAGCGGGGATCCAGCGCCGCCGTATGCTCGTCCAGGATGAGCAAATCAATGGGGGTCATGGTGCTAATCAGCAGCGCCAGCGCCTGC
The DNA here is from genome assembly GCA_018713305.1 of Candidatus Avichristensenella intestinipullorum. Taxonomy (GTDB): domain Bacteria; phylum Bacillota; class Clostridia; order Christensenellales; family Aristaeellaceae; genus Avichristensenella; species Avichristensenella intestinipullorum. The sequence goes on along the minus strand of DVFI01000118.1, from coordinate 9,336 downwards.
CGCTGCCCGCCGGACAGGCTGCCCACCGGCAGATGCATCTGGTTTTCCAGGCCCAGGCCCAGCGGCTCCAGCATGGCGCGGTAGGCGTCCGCGCGGCGGCGGTTCACCGCGCCGCGCAGCAGGTACGGCCTGCCCTTGTTGTCCGCCAGCGCCAGGTTTTCCAGAATGGTCAGCTCCGCGCACGTGCCCATCGCCGGATTCTGGAACACGCGCCCGATGAACCTGGCGCGGCGATGTTCGCGCAGCCGGTCAATGCGCCGTCCGCCCACGGAGATTTCTCCGGCGTCCGCCGGAAGGCTTCCGCACAGCAGGTTCAGCAGCGTCGTTTTGCCCGAGCCGTTGCTGCCCACCACGCAGAGAAAATCGCCGCGCGCCAGCGTCAGGCTGAAATCCCGAAACACCGTCCGTTCGTTGACGGAGCCGGGGTTGAACGTCTTGCGGATATGCGCCATGCGCACCATTTCATGCGCGTTTTCCATGCTGTGCGCGCCTCCTTCCCTCCAGCCGGTCTCCAAAGACCAGCGCCACGACAAAGATGACCGCCATCAGCAGTTTGAGGTAGTTGGTCGGCAGGCCCAGCTGCATGGCCGCCACCAGGCAGGCCTTGTATGCAATGGAGCCGAAAAGCACCATGGTCGTCGGCCGGACGAAGCGCAGGCCCCGGAACAGGCTCGTGCCGATGATGACCGAGGCCAGCCCCATGACCACCATGCCCGTGCCGCTGGATACGTTGGCGCTTTCCGCCTGCTGCGCCAGTACGCTGCCCGACAGCGCCGCCAGCCCGTTGCCCAGCATCAGCCCCAGCATTTTCATGCCGCCGGGGCTGATGCCCAGGGAGGTCACAAACTGGCTGTTGTCGCCCGCGGCGCGCAGCAGCAGGCCGGATTGCGTCTTGTAGTACAAATCCACCAGGATTTTGACCACCAGCACAATCCCCAGCAGGATGATGAGCACCCGGCGCGGATAGAGCGCTTCCGGGAGGCAGGCGGCCAGCCCGCTGTTAAAGACGGTGGGGCTGTTATAAAAGGGCAGCACCGAACGGCCGCCCAACACGACCAGGTTGACCGACCAGAGGCCCGTCATGACCAGAATGCCCGAAAGCAGGTCCGTAATGCCCAGCTTCACATGCAGAAACCCGGTCACCGCCCCGGCCGCGCAGCCGCACACAAACGCGCAGGCCAGCGCCGCCACGGGATGGACGCCCGCGGCAATCAGCGCCGCGGTGACGCACGCGCCCAGCGGGAACGTGCCGTCCACCGACAAATCCGGAAAATGCAGCACGCGGTAGGTAATATACACGCCCACCGCCATGATGCCGTAAATCAGGCCCTCTTCCAGAACGTTTATCACCAGGCGCAGGAATACATCCATGGCTTTCTTACCCCTTGTTCATGCTCAACGGCGGCCCGCTCCGCCTCAGGTTGCCGATACATGGCGCTTCCCCGGCATACCCCCGGAAGGCGGGAGGGCGGAGCGCCCGCCCGCCTTCCGGCAAAAAACCGTTTCCTTGCGCGAAGGCGCGGCCATTTATTCCGCCTTCACGTCCTGCGCGGCCGCGTAGGCATCCGGCAGGGCAATCCCCAGCCGCGCGGCCACCTCGCTGTTGTACGCCGGGGTGCACTCGTCCACCAGCAGCACGGGGGTCGTGGCGGGTTCCGCCTCACCCCGGAGAATGGACGCGGCCATCAGGCCCGCCTGCCGGCCCAGCGCGACATAGTCGATGCCCTCCGTCGCCAGGCAGCCGTTGACCACCTGTTCCACCTCCGACCCGAAGACCGGGATGCCCGCTTCGTCGGTCAGGTGCAGCACCTGCGCGAGGTTATCCACGACGTTGTTGTCCGTAAAGTTGTTCAGGCAGTCCACGCCCTTGGCAATCAGCGACGCCGCAGCGCCCGCCACTTCCGAAGCGTTGGTAATGCCGATAGCCTCCACGGCAAAGCCGTACTCCGGCGCAATGGCCTCCAGGCGCTCCAGGTGCGTCAGGGAGTTGGGCTCGCTGGTGGTATAAATCACGCCGATGGTCGCAGCCTCCGGCAGGAACGCGCGAATCATCTGCACCTGCTTTTCCAGGTTCAGCACGTCCGAAACGCCGGTGCAGTGGCCGCCGGGCGCATCGTTGCTCTGCACGATGCCCGCACTGACCGCGTCCGACACGGCGACAAACAGCGCGGGGATGCCCGTATCGCGCGCGGCGACATAGGCGCTCATGGCGGCCGGCGTAGCCACGCCGACCAGCATATCCACGCCCTTGGAGGCCATGCTCTTGGCCTGCAGGTCGCTGTTGGCCATATCGGCCATGGCGTTTTGCAGTTCCACCTCCAGGGTTTCGCCCTCGACATAGCCGGCTTCCGCCAGGCCCTGCAGGAAGCCCTCGGTGCAGTTATCCAGCGAAGGATGGGTCGCATACTGCACGATGCCCACGGACTTGGTCTCTCCCTCCGCCATCGCCGCGGCGGACATCAACATCATAGCGCACAGCGCCAACACAAACAGCTTTTTCATGGAATTGTCCTTCCTTTCCCGCTCATATTTCTTTTTTGTGTCCGGTCTGTCTGGACATACCGGCCGTGGTTTCCCCGAAAGTTCATCTGGATTCTGCGTCGCCATCGCCACGTCATGCCGGGCGCCCCCTTTCCTTGCTGCGCAGGCCATGCAAAAAGGCTCTTGTCCCTTCATAGGGACAAGAGCCGTGATTTGCTCCTGCGGTACCACCCTGTTTGCCGTTTCCGGCCGCTCAGCCGCGCACTGTCATGCGCGCTCCGTCGATAACGTGCGGAACACGTCGGCTGCTACTGGCTTTCGCGTTCGCGCCGCCCTCCGAAGTCCATTCCGCGCCGCATACCCTGCCGCAATCCCACCGCCTGCGGCTCTCTGCAAGGAACCCTCAACGCGTACTCGTCTCCGTCACAGGTTTGTATGGAAGGCATTATAGCCGCAGTCGAGCCGTCTGTCAAGCCTTTTTTGCATAAAAACGCACGCGCTGTGTTTTTTTGTCCGGGACGTTCCTTCGGCCTTCCTCCGGTCGCTGTTTCGTCATTCATCCATTGCCGCCCAGCGAGGAGTCGAACAGCATGTCCTCCACCACGCCGCTTTCCACGTCCATTTGGACGCTGTAAATGCCGAAATGCTCCGACCACTCCGGATGTTCCCGGGCCGTATTGTCATAGCCAAAGGCGATATACAGTTCCAAATAGGCCGCGCTTCCGTCCAGGCTGTATCTGTCGTTCTCTTCCACATCCTCCAGGTACGGCAGCACGGCGTCGTCCATGCCGTAGCGCGCGACAATCGCTTCGCGGGCCATGGCTACCAGTTCTTCCCGGGCAAAGCGCATGCGCACCTTGACGGCCTCGCGCTCCTGCGCATACGCCTGCGTGTCCATGTTCACGGACGGAAGCGTCTGCGACGAAATCGAATGGCCGGCCGCGGCAGCCAGCGCTTCGGCCTTTTCCATGTATGGGACGATGTTCATTTCCCGGCGGCTGTAATCCGCCATCTCCTGAAGCTGCGCCGCGCCCCAGGGAGCCGCGTCGATATCCTGTGCGACGGGCGTGCCGTCCCAGCTCCAGCTTACCTGCGCGTTCCCTTCCTCGAACGTCACGGTGTATTCGCCCAGCACATATTCCATTTCCAGCGTCCCCGTGTAGCGGATGACCGCGCCGTCTTCCTCCACCGAGCGTTGAAAGAACCCCAGCATCGGCTGCGTAATGCCGTAGCGCTCCTCCAGGGCCCGCTCGGCCAGTTCCGTCCTTTCTACCCGCCTGCCAAAGACCACGCCCGTGGCGGCCAACGCGCCCACCGCCAGCGCCAGCACCGCCAGGCCCAGCAAAAGCGCCATGCTTGCTTTGCGTTTCATGATGCTTCTTCCCTTCGTATGAATTCTGTCCGCAACCGCGCGCGCGTCGCGCGCCGTCCAGCAAACGTCTGAAAGCTCGGCGTCCAGCATCCGGCGGGTTTTGTCGATTTCAAGCGTAAACATCAGAATACCACCTTTCCAGCATGTTGCGCAGCAGCGCGTTTGCCTTGCGCAGGCGCCGCTTGGCCGTCGCCTCGCAGACGCCCAGCGCGTGTGCGACTTCCCGGATGGTCAGGCCCTCGTAGTAGCGCAGCAGCACCGCCATGCGCAGCTCCCTGGGCAATTTGGCGATGGCCTGCGACATCGTTTCGTCGGGGAATGTGTCCGGTACGCTCCTGTCGGCAAGTTCCTCCGGCGTGAGGCTGCGGTCCATGAACCGGAACCATCCCGTACGCTGATAATCCCGGCAGGTGTTGACGGCGATGCGCGTCAACCACGTCTTCTCGCCGCATTCCGCCCGAAAGGACGCCAGGCCCTTCCACGCCTTGACAAAAACCTCCTGCGCCGCATCTTCTGCCAGCGCCGCATCCCGAAGCTGGAGGGTACAGAGCCGCTTGATCTGCGTGCCGTGCGCAAGCATGAGACGCTCCAGCGTCTCCCTGCGCTCCGCATCCGTCATGCTTTCCGCCTCCTTTCACCTTCATAGACGCAGCGCGCGCAAAAAACGGGTCATTTTCCGCCCCGCCCTTCGCATGGACATCGGTATCCATCGCTGACGGGCCAAAGGGGGAGCATATCCGGACGGCGTTCCACGCAGGCCGCCCGCTCTTGACGGCCGCCAACGCGCACGCCCGAAACAGCGCAAAAAAGACGTCCCGTACAGAAAGGCGCGCTGCGCGCCCCTTCCTGCTCCGGCAACGTCCCGTATCCTTCCTTATCCGTCTGCCCGCTATATGCGCACCGCGCCCCAGCCGGGCGCGAACGGCGCGTCCACGGCGGCCACGCCCGGGTATATCCGAAGCGCCGCGTCGAGCGTCTGCGCGTCGTCCGCGCGCAGCAGCAGCGGCTGGCGCAGAAGCAGCAGCGCCTCTTCCATGCCCGCGGCCGCCTCCTGCGGGGACGCGCCCCGCATGTCCAGCAGCACCGCAGGCGCGTCCGATACATCCAGCGCATCCAGGGCCATCGTCTCGCAGCGCGCCTGCGCCTCCGCCAGCGTCAGACAGCCGCGCGGGCCGCAAATGCGCGTGCAGCCGTCGCCGCCGGGCGCAGGCGCCGGCAGGCCGCGCACGGCCTGCGCCAGGCGGCGGATATGCTCCGGCGTGGTGCCGCAGCAGCCGCCCACCGCGGCCGCGCCCGCCGCCAGCGCATCCTGCTGCATGGCGACAAATTCCTCCGGCCCCACGCGGTAGCGCAGCGCGCCGTCCACGCGCTCGGGCAGGCCCGCGTTGGGCTGGGCGACGACCGGCAGCGGGCAGACGGCCCGCATGCGCCGCACGATATCGCACACCTGCGCGCCGTCGGCCACGCAGTTGACCCCTACCATCCGCGCCCCCATCGCCCAGGCGGACAGCGCGCAGGCTTCCGGCGGATTGCCGCCCAGCGTGCGCCCCGTCTCGGTAAAGGCAAACGACGCCGCAAAGGGCAATCCCGCCTCCCGCGCCGCCGCCCACATCGCCCGCGCTTCCGCCAAATCCGTCAGCGTTTCGGTCAGCAGAAAGTCCGCGCCCGCCTCCGCCGCCGCGCGCGCAGGCGCCGCAAAGCACGCCGTCGCCTCTTCAAAGGACAGCGTGCCCACGGGCGCGAGAAACTCCGCCGTCGTGCCCATCGAGCAGGCCACGCACGGCGCGCCCGCCTGGCGCGCATGCTCCACGGCCGCGCCCACGATGCGCGCCGCATCCTCCGCCAGGCCGTGCGCCCGCAGCCGAATGGGGTTGGCGCCCAGGGTGTTGGTCTCCACCACCTGCGCGCCCGCGCGGACGTAGTCGTGGTGGATGGCGCGCACGGCGTCGGGCCGCGTCAGGTTCAGCGCCTCCGCGCACGCAAAGGGCACCGCGCGCGCCGTCAGCTGGCTGCCAAAGCCGCCGTCGAAGCACACGACGCCACGGGATAGAAGCGTATCCAGCCGCATAGGTCCCCTCCCGAACCGAAAATTTCCGAAAAAAGGTCCGTTCTTTTCGAGCATAGCATAAAAAGAAACGCGCGGCAAGGTTGCAAAACATTTGGAACTATGCTAAAATAATAGTTGGCGCATTTTGCCATGCGTTCAAAGCAATCACGGGAGGAAAGTGCATGAATTCCACCATGGAGAAGGTTTCCAGCAACAAAGTCAAGCTCCGCATGGAGCTGGATGCTGAGGCATTTGAGCAGGCCATGCAGAAGGCCTATCTGAAGCTGCGCGGCCGCATCAACGTGCCGGGCTTCCGCAAGGGCAAAGCGCCCCGCAAGCTGATTGAGCGGATGTACGGCGAGAGCATTTTCTACGAGGAAGCCTTCGACGAGGTGTTCCCCGGCATGTATGAAGAGGCCGTCAAGGCGTTGGACATCGAGCCGGTCGGCCAGCCGGATGTGGACATTGAAACCATCGGCGGCGGTCAGGCCCTGGTTGTGACGGGCGAAGTCTATGTCAAGCCCGAAGTCACCCTGGGGCAGTACAAGGGGCTGGACGTGCAGCGCGAGGACGACACCGTGGACGACGAAGCGGTGGAGCAGGAAATCGGCCGGGTGCGCCAGCGCAACGCGCGCGAGGAAGAGGTCACTGACCGCGCCGTGCAGGACGACGATATCGTCAACCTGGACTACGCGGGCACGGTGGACGGCGAGGCCTTTGAGGGCGGCACCGCGCAGGGCCAGTCGCTGACCATCGGTTCGGGCCAGTTTATCCCCGGCTTTGAAGAGCAGATGGTCGGCATGCAGATTGGCGAGGAACGGGATATTCATGTGCGCTTCCCCGACGAATACCATGCCGAAGCGCTCAAGGGCAAGGACGCCGTCTTCCATGTGAAGGTGAACGGCATTCGCACGCGCGAGCTGCCGGAGCTGGACGACGAGTTTGCCAAGGACGTTTCCGAGTTTGACACGCTGGACGAATACAAGGCGGACATCCGGGCCAAGCTGGAAGCGGAGGCCGCCCGCCGCGCGGACGCGCAATTTGAAAACGCGCTGGTCGATGCCGCCGTGAAGAACGCCGAGATGGAAGTGCCCCCGCCCATGATTGAGCGCCAGATTGACGTGATGGTGCGCGATATGGGCATGCGCCTGGCCTACCAGGGCATGCGCCTGGAGGACTTCCTCAAGTATACCGGCCAGACCATGGACGACATGCGCGGACAGTACCGCGAGGAAGCGGAAAAGCGCGTGCGGGGCGAGCTGGTGCTGGAGGCCATCCGCAAGGCGGAAGGCGTCGAGCCCACGGAAGAAGGCGTCAACGACGTCGTGGCGCGCTATGCTTCGCAGAGCGGGCAGGAGGCCGAGGCGTTCCGTCAGAGCCTGACCGAAGAGCAGATGCGCTATATTACCGAAGACGCGGCGACCATCGCCGTGCTGGATTTGCTGAAAAAAGAAGCCAAGAAGGCAGAGTAAACCGGTTGCGGGCGCGGCGCGGGGCGTTTCCGCTCCGCGCGACGTCCGTTTTTTCAGGCGGACGCCTGCCCGGATACCCGCTGTAAGGAGGGAAGAACATGAGCCTTGTCCCCATTGTGGTAGAACAGACCAACCGCGGCGAACGCTCGTATGATATTTACTCTCGACTGCTCAAGGACAGGATTGTGTTCCTGGGCGGGGAAATCGACGATGATATCGCCAACCTGGTGGTCGCCCAGCTTCTGTTCCTGGAGATGGAAAACCCGGACGCCGACATCTCGCTCTACATTAACAGCCCCGGCGGCTCCGTTACCGCCGGCATGGCGATTTTCGACACCATGCGCTATGTCAAGCCGCAGGTGCGCACCGTCTGCGTGGGCATGGCCGCGTCCATGGGCGCGTTCCTGCTCATGGCCGGCCAGAAGGGAAAGCGCCTGGCGCTGCCCAACAGCGAGGTCATGATTCATCAGCCGTCCGGCGGCGCCCGCGGTCAGGCCACGGACATCGCCATCCATGCCGACTGGATTATCCGGACGAAGAAGAAAATGAACGGCCTGATCAGCGAAATGACGGGCCAGCCGCTGGAGCGCGTGGAGCGCGACGTGGAGCGCGATTATTTCATGTCCGCGGAGGAAGCGCTGCAATACGGTATCATCGACGAGATTTTCCGTCCGCGCGCCTGACGGCGGACGTCATGAGGTAAGGAAATGGCCAACAAGGAAAATGACCGGACGGTCAAATGCTCATTTTGCGGCAAACGGCAGGAGCAGGTGCATAAGCTGGTCGCCGGACCGGGCGTGTATATCTGCAACGAGTGCGTCATGCTCTGCCATGAGATTATCGCCGAGGACATGGGCGAAAAGCGCGAGTTTCAGCCCGGCGCCGTGCCCAAGCCCACGGAAATCAAGGCGGTGCTGGACCAGTACGTCGTAGGGCAGGAATACGCCAAGCGCTCCCTGGCCGTGGCGGTGTACAACCACTATAAGCGCATCAACACCTCGGCCTCCGCGTCGGGCGATGTGGAGCTGCAAAAGTCCAACATCGTCATGCTCGGCCCGACCGGGTGCGGCAAGACGTTCCTGGCGCAGTCGCTGGCGAAGATTCTCAACGTGCCCTTCGCCATCGCCGACGCCACCAGCCTGACGGAAGCGGGCTATGTGGGCGAGGATGTGGAAAACATCCTGCTGCGCCTGATTCAAAACGCCGATTACGACGTGCAGGCCGCGCAGCGCGGCATCATCTATATCGACGAGATTGACAAAATCGCCCGCAAGAGCGAGAATCCCTCCATTACCCGCGATGTCAGCGGCGAGGGCGTGCAGCAGGCGCTGCTGAAAATCCTGGAAGGCACGGTGGCCAGCGTTCCGCCCCAAGGCGGCCGCAAGCATCCGCACCAGGAGTTTATCCAGATAGACACCACCAACATCCTCTTTATCTGCGGCGGCGCCTTCGACGGCATCGACAAGATTATCGAAAACCGCACGGGCAAAAAGTCGCTCGGCTTCGGCGCGGACGTTCGCGGACAGAGCGAAAAGGACATCGGAGAAATCCTGCGCCAGATTCGCCCGGAGGATTTGCTCAAGTTCGGCCTGATCCCCGAATTTGTCGGCCGCCTGCCCATCATCGTGACGCTGGATAAGCTGGACGAAGACGCGCTGGTAAAGATTCTGACCGAGCCGCGCAACGCGCTGGTCAGGCAATATACCAAGCTGATGGAAATGGACGGCGTGGAGCTGGAGTTCAGCGAGGAATCGCTGAAGACCATCGCGCGCCAGGCCATCGAGCGCAAGAGCGGCGCGCGCGGCCTGCGGGCGATTATCGAGGGCATTTTGCTGGACATCATGTTCGAGCTGCCCATCCGGGACGATGTGAAAAAGTGCATCGTCACGGCCGAGACGGTGCGCGGAGAGCGCCCGCCGGAGCTTGTGCTGGACACCTCGCCCACGCGGCGGCGCATGACCGCC
>DVFI01000117.1 GCA_018713305.1 Candidatus Avichristensenella intestinipullorum | reverse complement strand
GGAGAGCTGGTTGGGCCTTTTGCGCAGCTGGTCCCCCAGGCCGACGCGTTCCAGCACCGCCACGGCGCGCCGTCTCCTCTCCGCCTTGGACACGCCCGACAGCGTCAGCGCCAGCTCCACGTTGGACAGCACGGACTGGTGCGGAATCAGGTTGTAGGTTTGAAAGACGAAGCCTACGGAGTGGTTGCGGTAGGCGTCCCAGTCCCCGTCGCGAAACTCCCGGGTTGACTTCCCGTCAATGGACAGGTTGCCCTCGTCATAGCGGTCCAGCCCGCCGATAATGTTCAGCAGCGTGGTTTTTCCGCAGCCGGACGGGCCGAGGATGGAGACGAATTCGCTGCGCCGAAACGCCAACGAGACCCCCTTGAGGGCCTCGACCTTGGTATCGCCGGATATATACTGCTTATGGATATTGTCGAGCCTGAGCATTGCCGTTCCTTTCTCCTTTCCTTATTTGGCGCAAGATTTTCCGCGGCCCGCGCCGCCCCGCCCATGGCTAATAGAAGCGGTAATACCGGTTGCCTCCGCAGAAGCCGGCGTTACACAGGCAATTGCACAGCAGGTTTGCCAAACACAGGTACAGGCAGGGATTGCCGTTTCGGATTGCGCACGGCGGCATGCCGCCGAATCCGCCGCCGAAATCCTGATACGCGCGCCCGCCGCCCTGCATTTCCTCCAGCAGCGCCTGGTATTCGAAATTGTTCGGATCCATCTGCACGGCGCGGCGCGCGTCGGAGAGCGCCGCGACGCTGTTGCCCAGACCGCGGTTGGCCAGCGCGCTGAGGTAATACCATTGCGCCGTCCTGTTCTGGATGCGCGCCAGGACGTTCAGCGCCTCCTGGTAGCGGCCAAAGTGCAGGTAATTGACGGCGGCCTGCATCTCGGGCGCGTACTGCTGCTGTCCGTAGCCCGACGGGCCGTAGCCGCTCTGTCCGCCGCTGCCGCCGTAGCTGCTTTGCCCGCCATAGCGCGATCCGGACGCGCGTCCTCCCTCTTTGCGCATCTTCATGATTTCCGCGTACGCCTCGTTGATTTTGCGCATCATCGCCTCGGAGGAAGCCGACCCCTGGTTGACGTCCGGGTGATATTTTTTTGCCAGCCTGCGGTAGGCCGACTTAATCTCGTCGTCCGACGCGTCGGGGGAAACCCCGAGCACGCGGTATGGATCTTCATGCATCGTCCGTTTTCCTTTCCCGGCCCTGTTGTGTCTCCTGTTGCTCCTGTTTCTCCTGTTGCTCCTGTTTCTCCTGCTTTTCCTGCTTCTCTTGTTTCTCCTGTTTCTGCCGCTTTTCCTGTTTTTGCTGCTTTTTTTGTTGCAGCAGGGCGTATTTGCCCCAGACGCCGCTGTAGAGGATATTGCGCAGAATGGCCGCGTCCTGCAGGATGGGCAGGGTTTCAAACTCCCGCGTGCAGTCGGCCATCAGCATGGTCAGCGCGTCCTTGCACAGCAGCTCGTAGTCCTCCCGCTCCGCCAGGGCCTTGAGCGGGTTGAACCGCCCCTTTTTCAGGTCGCCGGGCAAATCCTCGTAGGCGTCCATAAAGTATACGAAGCGGCCCATGGCATCCCCCATCGCCTCCAGGGTGGGCGCCCAGAGATCCTCCCGCCAGGCGAACAGCGTCCCTATCATGTCGCCGGAACAGCGCGCGGGCGCGTCGATATCCGGGCACGCTTCTTTTTCCAGCTTCGCCAGGGCCTGCAGGCTCCCGGCGATGCGCGCGCATTTCCCGGGATACTTCGACTCCACCTGCGCATATCCCTTCCTGAGCAGCCTCGCCTGCGCGGCATGCGGCAGGCTTCCGTCGTCGCGCCAGTTGTCCAGGCACATATGATAGCTCAGCGCCACGTTCATATCCGCGGCATACTCGAACGCCTCGTTATAGACGGTATCATGCTTCCGCCTGGGATGCAGCGCGCAGCGGGTCTGGCCGGCGGTTTCTTCCAGCTCATAGAGGGCGGAAAGCAGGATGACCAGAAACGTCATGTCGTAGCTGAGCGTCACCTGGCCGCGAAAGCCGTAGCGTTCCCGCAGCACGCGGCACAGCCCGCAGTAAAACGAGCGAAAGCGCAGGTATTCGCCTTCCGTCAACGCGGCGCGGTTGATGGATACATAGCCGAACATGGCGCATCATTCCTCCCGGCTGCGCGGCGTAAACTCGGCGTCCTGCGCCCCGTCGCCCGCAGCGCCGTTTTCCGCCGTTCCCTCCGGCGGGGCGCCGTCGTCCCTTTCCGATACGCCCAGGGCGTTGAGCGTCTCCTCCAGCGCGTCCGCGGTGCGGAGCTTCTCCGCCGCGTCCTTGCCCCGCCGGGCCTTCTGCGCGGCATGGAGCGGCGCCTGCAGGCGGCCCTGGTCCTCGCGCGAAAGGCGTTTGCGCGCGCTTTCGGCGCGATAGAGCAGATGGTCCAGCCGGTTGTCGGCCTCGGCCTCCTCGCGGCGGCGCTTGTCCTCGATGGCGTAGCGGCGGGCGTCTTCCATGGCGCGGTCAATTTCGGCCTGGCTCATGTTGGAAGAGCCGGTGATAACAATCTGCTGCTGTTTGCCCGTGCCCAAATCGCGCGCGGTGACATGCACGATGCCGTTGGCGTCAATGGCGCACGTGACCTCGATTTGCGGCACGCCGCGCATCGCCGGGCGAATGCCGCTGAGGCGGAACTTGGCCAGGGACTTGTTGGCGCTGGCCATCTCCCGCTCCCCCTGCAGGACATGGACTTCCACGCTGGTCTGGAAATTGGCGGCGGTGGTATAAATTTCGCTGCGCTGCACGGGGATGGCGGTATTGCGGTCGATAATGCGGGAGAACATGTTGCCCAGCGTCTCAATCCCCAGCGACAGCGGCGTCACGTCCAGCAGCAGCAGGCTCTTGACGTCGCCGCCCAGCACGCCTCCCTGAATGGCGGCGCCCATGGCCACGCATTCGTCGGGATTGATGCCCTTGAAGGGGTCCTTGCCCGTAAAGCGGCGCACCGCCTCCTGAACCGCCGGGATGCGGCTGGAGCCGCCCACCAGCAGCACGCGCCCCAGGTCCGCGGGGGTCAATCCGCTGTCCTGCATGGCCTGGCGCACCGGTCCCATCGTCGCCTGCACCAGGTGCGCCGTCAGCTCGTCGAAGCGGGCGCGCGTGATGGTGGTTTCCATATGCAGCGGCCCTTCGCGGCCCGAGGCGAGAAACGGCAGGTGAATCGTCGCGCTCGGCACGCCGGACAGCTCGATTTTCGCCTTTTCCGCCGCCTCGCGCACGCGCTGCATGGCCACGGGGTCGCGCCGCAGGTCCACCTTGTGCTCCCGTTTGAACCTTTCGACCAGCTCGTCGACCAGGCACTGGTCGAAATCGTCGCCGCCCAGCCGGTTGTTGCCGGCGGTGGCCAGCACCTCGATGACCTCGGAGGAAATCTCCAGGATGGACACGTCGAACGTGCCGCCGCCCAGGTCGTACACCATTACCTTCTGGCTGCCCTGCTTGTCCAGCCCGTAGGCCAGCGCGGCGGCGGTGGGCGTCAAGGTGGGCGCAGTGTTCGGCGCCAAATACCGCGCCCTGGCCGAGCGTGTGGGCGGCGCGGTGCTGATCGCCATCGGCCT
>DVFI01000116.1 GCA_018713305.1 Candidatus Avichristensenella intestinipullorum | reverse complement strand
TGCTGAAGGACGGGGTCGTTTTAGAGCAAGGTTCCTTTGAAGAATTGATGGAACAAAAGCGTTACTTTTATTCCTTGTTCACCATCTCTCAAAGTTGATAAGCTGTCTTTCATCAACAGATGGCTTTTTGCTTGAGCGATACTCTCGTTGTAGATGGTGGTTGGTTTATGATTGCCGCAAATACGATTAGGCTTACGATGATATGGAGGTCCACAGCTTGAAACGTTCCTGCGCGTGGCGGAGGCGGGCAGCTTCCACCGGGCGGCGGAACAGATGTATATCACGCCCACGGCGGTCATCAAGCAAATCAATCTGCTGGAGGACAGCCTGGAGGTGCGGCTGTTTGAGCGCACGCACAGAGGACTTGCGCTCACCGCCGCGGGCCGGTCGCTTTTGCAGGATGCAAAGTACATTGTGCAATACTGCAAGGACTCGGTCGTGCGCGCCCGCAACGCCATGCAGGAGGGCGCGAACCTGATCCGCATCGGCACCTCGCCCATGACGCCCGCGCAGCTTCTGATGCCGATGTGGCCCAGGATACAGGAGCGCTGCCCGGATATCCGGTTTCAGATTCTCCCCTTTGACAACACGCCGGAAAACGCCCGGGAAATCCTGGCCCATCTGGGCAGGAACATCGACGTGGTGGGCGGCATCTTCGACGAGACCATGCTGAAGCTGCGCGGCTGCGCGGGCACGGAGCTGTCCCGCGAGCCGTTCTGCTGCGCGGTCTCGCTGGGGCACCGGCTGGCGGCGAAGGAGCGGCTGCAGTTTTCCGACCTCTACGGCGAGACGCTCATGCTGATGCGCCGGGGCTGGAGCCACCATGTGGACGCGCTGCGGGACGATATCCAGCAGCACCACCCCGAAATCAACGTGGAGGAATTCGAGCTGTATAACCTGGAGGTGTTCAACCGCTGCGAAAACGGCAACGACGTGCTGCTGGCCATTCCCGGCTGGGCCGGCGTGCATCCGCTGCTCAAGGTCATCCCCGTGGACTGGACATACAGCATCCCCTACGGCATCCTGCACGCGCCGCGCCCCTCGCAGACCGTCGCGCGCTTCCTTCAGGCCATTGTCGGGTAAACACCTTGGGGTATATACTGATGAACCAAACGAGACTTCTCAGGAAGCCTCGCTTTTTTTATACTGTGCTCGGAAGGCGGCAAGGGCGGACTCGTTCCGCGAGGCGGCGGAGACCTTGCGCGCGCTCTATCGGGCGCAGGGCCTGAGCGAGGAGGAAATCGACGCGCCGGTCGTGCTGGACGTTCGGGAACAGGCGTTTTTTGCGGCGCATGGGTTTCGGGACCGGCACGCGGGCGCACAGGCGTTTGCCCATGCGGAAGATGTCATGGGCTGGCTGTTTGGAGAACATGAACCGAATGTGAAAGGAGAAAACCATGAAAACGATGAAGAAGGCGCTTGCCATGATGATGACCCTGATGCTGGCGCTCGGCGGCGCGTCCGCGCTGGCGGAAAGCGTCCCCACGCAGGCGCCGGCGGCCGGCGACAAGGTGCTGGTGGTCTATTTCTCGGCCACGGGCAACACCGAGACGGCGGCAAACTACATCGCCGCGGCGACGGGCGCGGACGTGCTGAAGCTGGAACCCGTGCAGCCCTATACCGACGAGGACCTGAACTGGACCAACGAGAGCAGCCGCGTCAGCCGCGAATATGCGGACGAGAGCCTCCGCCAGGTGGAGCTGACCATTTCCACGCCGGAGAACTGGGACGAGTACGGCACGGTCTATATCGGCTATCCTATCTGGTGGGGCATCGCCGCGTGGCCGGTGAGTACGTTTGTGCAGGCCAATGACTTTGCCGGCAAGACGGTCATCCCCTTCTGCACCTCCTCCAGCTCCGGGCTGGGCGAGAGCGGGGCGCTGCTGGCCGAGCTGGCGGGCACGGGCGAATGGCTGGAGGGCGTGCGCTTCTCCTCCCGCGTGACCGAAGAAGACGTGCAGGAATGGCTGGCAAGCCTGGCGCCGTAACCCGGCAGACCGCAGGGCCGCGACGCCGTGCCCGGCGGCCGGGAGCATGACCGCATGCGGATGCGCCGATGTTCCCGGAAGGCAGGCGCAGACCCGGCGGCGCGCCCATGCAATACCAACGAGCGAAGAAAGGAGCCTTGCGCCATGAATGATTTTGTGTATTCCTGCCCCGTCAAGGTATACTTCGGCGCCGGCGCGGCGCAGAAAGCCCTCTCCCGGGAAATGGGCCGGTACGGAAAGCGGGTCATGTTGGCCTACGGCGGCGGCTCGATTCGGAAAAACGGAACCTATGACGCCGTGGCGGCCCTGCTCCGGGAGGCCGGCAAGGACATTGTGGAGTTTCCCGGCATCATGCCCAACCCCACCTATCGCAAGGTGCAGGAAGGCGCGGCGCTGGCGCGGGCGCAGAAGATAGACTTCATCCTCGCGGTGGGCGGAGGCTCGGTCATCGACTGCTGCAAAGTCATCTCGGCGCAGGCCAAAACGGACCGGGACATCTGGCAGATGGAATTTGAAGACCACGAATACCCCGCCGAGTTCGTGCCCATGGGCGTGGTCGTCACCGCCTCCGGCACCGGCGCGGAGATGAACAACGGCGCCGTGATCACCCATGAGGAAAAGAAGGTGAAAACCGGCGTGCTGGGTGCCTTCGCCTCCTTCGCCGCGCTGGACCCTGCGCATATGATGAGCCTTCCGGCGCGGCAGGTGGTCTCCGGCGGCTTCGATACCCTGAGCCACTGCATGGAGACCTACTTCGGCAGCCCACGGACGGCCAATGTCTCCGACGAAATCAACGAGGCGGTGATGCGCAACGTCATCCGCAACCTGCGCATCGTGGCAGAGGACGTCCACAACGAGGAAGCCCGCCGGGAGCTCATGTGGGATTCGGCCCTGGCGGAAAACGGCATTCTGAAGCTGGGCAAGGTCACCGACTTTCAGGCCCACATGATTGAGCACCAGCTGGGGGCCTACACCGACTGCAACCACGGCTGCGGCCTGGCGGTGATTCATCCGCCACTGTACCGCTGCCTATACCATGGCGCGGTGGAGCGCTTCGCCCACTTCGCCGAGGCGGTCTGGGGCGTTGACGGCGACGGCAAGACGCGGGAGGAAACGGCGCTGGCCGGGATTGAAGCCCTGGCCGCCTTCATCCGGGACATCGGCCTGCCCACCACGCTTGCAGGGCTCGGCGTGGAGCCGAAGGAAGAGATGCTGCGCGCCGTGGCGGACTCCGCCCGCATTCAGCCGGGCTGCTGTCGAAGGCTGACGCCGGACGAAATTTATGGTATCCTGATGGCGTGCAGATAAAGCAGGAAAGGAAAAGAAAGGAACATTTTCATGGAATACGCAGCCCTGAACAACGGCCTGAAAATGCCCATGGCGGGCATCGGCACGTTTCTGCTGACCCCGGACGAGGCGGAGGCCTCCGTCCTTTGCGCGCTGGAATGCGGCTGCCGCCTGATTGACACCGCCAACGCCTACGTCAACGAAAAGGCTGTAGGCCGGGCGATGAGGCGGTCCGGCCTGCCCAGGCAGGACATCTTCCTGGAGACGAAGCTGTGGCCCACCTTTTACGAGCAGGCCGACGCCGTGGACAGGACGCTGGCGCGGCTGGGCAGCGACTATATCGACCTGCTGCTCATCCATCAGCCCGCGGGGAACTATGTGGCCGGCTACCGGCAGATGGAAAAGGCGTACAGAGAGGGCAAGGTGAAGGCCATTGGCCTTTCCAACTTCCACGAAGCGCAAATCCGGGAGATTCTGGGCCTGTGTGAAGTAAAGCCCGCGGTATTGCAGACCGAGGTCCACCCCTACTTTCAGGAGCGGGCGCTGAAGGCATTTCTGAACGCGGAGGGCATGGTCATCCAGGCCTGGTATCCCCTGGGCCACGGGGACCGGGCCTTGCTGGAAGAGCCGCTGTTTGCCGAATTGGGGCGAAAATACGGCAAAACGGGCGCCCAGATCATCCTGCGCTGGCACATTCAGGCCGGCAACGTCGTCATCCCCGGCTCCAAAGACCCGGCGCATATCCGGGACAACTTCGACCTGTTCGATTTTGCCCTCACCGATGCGGAAATGGAGCGCATCGCCGCCATGGACAAGCACGTCCGCTACCACACCAGCACCCCGGAGAGGCTCAGGCGCTACGCGGAAATGGTCCCCGATGTAGAGGGACAAAAATAAAGGAGGAAAACGGTCATGCGGAAAAATTTCGGTGTGAAATCCTGGTTCTATCCCCTGCCGGTGCTCATCATCGGCACCTACTGTCAGGACGGTACGCCCGACGCCATGAACGCCGCCTGGGGCGGCCTGTGCAACGCCGACAAGGTGATGCTGTGCCTGGGCTCCGGGCATAAGACCACAAAGAACATCCTGGCGCGGGGCGCGTTCACCGTCGGCTTCGCCGACGCCAGTCACGTGATTGCCGCGGACTATGTGGGCATCGTCTCGGCCAACCGGGAGCCGGACAAGCTGAAAAAATCCGGCTTCCATGCGACGAAAAGCGAGTTTGTGGACGCGCCGCTGATGGACGAGCTGCCGGTATCCCTGGAATGCAAGCTGGTCAAGGTCAACGAGGACGGCAACATCATCGGCCAAATCGTCAATGTCGCGGTGGACGAAAGCGTGCTGGGGCAGGACGGCTCCCTTGACTTTGATAAATTTCGTCCCATCGCGTTCGAGCCGTCCCACAACGGCTACCATGTGCTGGGCGAGAGGGTAGGCAGCGCGTTCAGCGACGGGGCGCAAATCGAATAAGCGGCGTCCGCCTCCACCCATCACCGCAGGCAGGAACGCCCGGGCGGGTTCGCGCCCCGGTGGGCGGAACCGAACGGCGGCGCGCCGTCTGGCAGGATGCGGCCGCGCGAGGAGAAGCTTTCTCCCCGCGGCCGCACCCTGATGACGGTTGCCGCGCCGGTGGGCGGCGCTGCGGATGGCCGGGGAAAGCAACGGCGGGGACGGAAGTCCGAAAGGCGGTAACCATGGAAAAACCATTTGTCGTATGTCACATGCTGGTCTCGCTGGACGGGAAGATTGATGGGGCTTTTTTTCAAGCGCCCCAGACAGCGCCCGCGCTGAAGGCCTACGGGGAGCTGCGCGGCCATTACGGCTGCGCGGCGACGCTGTACGGAACCGCCACCATGCTGGGCGGGTATGCCGACGGGCGGGTGTCCGCGGCGGAGACGGACGGCGGCGCGCCCGACCCGGGCGACTGGGTGAACGCGGACGGCCGGGCGATGGGCAACTTCATCGTATCCCTGGACCCGTGCGGAGAGCTGGCCTTTCCGGGGCCTGTCCTGGAGAAAAAGGGCCGCGTCGCCGCCCATGTGGTGCAGGCGCTGACGCGGCGGGCAGCCCCCGGCTACCTTGCCTACCTGCGCCGGCGCGGGGTGTCCTATGTCTTTGCCGGGGACGAAAGCTTTGACTGCGCCCTGCTGCTGGAAAAGCTCCGGACGCTGTTTGGCATCGAGCGGCTGATGGTGGCGGGCGGCGGAATCACCAACGGCTCGTTCCTTGCGGAAGGGCTCCTCGACGAATTGAGCCTGGTCGTCGCCCCGGTCGCGGACGGCGGCAGGGCCGCGTCCGTCTTTGAGACCGCGCCGTTCCACGCCGCGTATCCGCCGCAGGCGTTTTCGCTGCTGGAGGCCAGGGCGCTGGACGGCGGCGCGCTCTGGCTGCGCTACAGGGCGCAGAAGGAAGCCTGAGCATATGAAGGCCATGCTGCTGACCTGTCTGCTGCTCGGCCTGTGCCTGACGAAAAGCGCCGCGGGGGCCGGGGCTTCCGCCGCAGGGGCGCCCTATCATGCCGATACGCCCATCCGCGAGGTTATCGAAGACCCCGTCTGGGCGGGCTGCGGCCGCCTGCTCTTTCCCGTGGACGACGGGTATATGTCCGGCCGGACGCTGGGCGAAATGGGGCTGGCGTGGTACAGCCACATCGACCCCGCCGCCACCGTGGAGATACTCAACACCCTCAAAAGCCGCGCGGCGGATGGGCAGACGGTGTTCTATGACATCTACACCGACGAGGAAAAGGCCGCCGACCCCGCGAAGGCGGACACCGGCCTGTTCTTCTTCCGGGGCGATGCGGGCGCGCGGTTCGCCGTGTGCAACGCGGGCGGCGGCTTTTCCTATGTGGCCGCGATGCACGACAGCTTCCCCCACGCGCTGGCGCTTTCCAAGCGCGGCTACAACGCCTTCGCGCTGATTTACCGCCCCGGCGCGCAGACCGCGTGCGAGGACCTGGCGCGGGCGCTTGCCTTCATCTTCGACCATGCCGAAGAACTGGAAGTGGACGTGGACGGATACTCCCTCTGGGGCGGCTCGGCGGGCGGGCGCATGTCGGCATGGGTCGGCGCATACGGCGCGGCGGCCTTCGGCGGCGGCGAACTGCCCCGGCCCGCCACGGTCGTCACGCAGTACACGGGGCTGAGCGAGTATTCGCAGGCCGACCCGCCCACCTTCGCCTGCGTGGGCGACCGGGACGGGATTGCGAGCTGGCGCGTCATGGAGCGCCGCCTTTCGGGCATGGAGGCGCTGGGGATTGCCACCGAGCTGCACGTCTATCCCGGCCTCGGCCACGGCTTTGGCCTGGGCACGGGCACGGCGGCGGAGGGCTGGCTGGACGACGCCGTCGCCTTCTGGGAGGCGCATGCGCGATAAATGCGGAAGAATAAAGGGAAAGTGTGCTCTTTGCAGCGCCGCAACCGGGCGCGCATGGTTTATCCCAACGTTGGGCTTTGCTCCCGGACTTCCTCTTCTCCCCCGGGCATGGAAAGAATGGCGTTCTGCTCCAGCAGGATAGCGCGAATTTCTTCGATATCAGCCTCGGCGGGCAGGGTCCTGTATTTCGCCGCCACCCAGGCGCCCACAGCAGCCGCCTGCCCCATGGCCAGGCAGCAGGGAATCACGCGCAACGAGCCATAAGCCGTCTCATCGCAGGAAATGCAGCGTCCTGCCATCATCAGGTTGTCTATCTCGGCGCTTACCAGGCATCCGAAGGGAATGCCGAAGGGCTCCTCAATGTCCGTAAACAGCAGTCCCGTATCCGTACCGCTGTGAATGTCAATCTTATAGCCGGACAGGCAGATGCTGTCGGGCGGCACCAGCCCCGCCTTCGCCTCCTGGCCTGTCACATAGCGGATGCCCTTCAGGCGGCGCGTCTCACGTATCCCGAGCGAAGGCGCAACGCTGGACACATAGCAGTGTTCAAACCCGGGGATATGCTCTCTGAGCAGTTCCGTCAATTCAAACGCTTGCAGCGTGCCGTCCAGCACCGCCCGGGAAAGCGCGAGAATATCCGTTGCATCCGTTCGCAGCAAACGCGTTGCATTGATATATACTTCACCGGAATGCGTGCCGTTGATGCAGATAAGGCTTTCCCGCTCTACCGGCAGTCTGCCCTCGGCCTTAAGCCTCCGGAAGGTTGCCTGCAATCCCACAAAAACATGGCTGGGGCGCATGCGGAAATGCTCCGCCGTATAATCCGGGTTTTCATAAATTGCCCTGTCGTGATAACGAAGTTCCTCCGGGTGGTTCTCTACATAATCGAACAGCCTTTCCTGATTGACACCCTGCAGCGTGTACACCATCGTAGGCGGCTGTAAGGTTCCGTCGTCCTCCCTGCCCTTCTCGTAGGAGCATCCTGCCAGGTAGGCCAGATCTCCGTCGCCGGTGCAGTCGATATACTGCTCGGCCTTCACATGGATGATGTTTCCTTTGCCATAGACGTCTACGCTGTCAATGCGCCGCCCCTGCACGGCTGCTTTCAGCACCTCGCAGTGCAGCAGTATATCTGCGCCGGCTTCCCGGCACATTTCTATTGCCAGCCGTTTTACGCCCTCAGCGTTGATGCCTGTGACGGAGTTGTGCTTTGGACAGGCATCTGTCCCGAGACAATCGCCCCGTGCCTGCAGCCGGCCGAAAAACTCTTCGGCAAAGCCGGATACAATCTTTCGACCCTTCTTGTCCAGCATGCCCAGCGGAGAGATGCCCAATGCCAGCGCGCCGCCCAGACAACCGCTTCTTTCCACCAAAACCACGCGTCGGCCCATACGGGCAGCCGTGATGGCAGCTGCCAAACCGGCAGGGCCCGCCCCGACAACAGCCAGGTCATATTCCAGCCGATGATGCTTCATGATGCTTCTCCCCTTACCACTCGGCAATACTGCCATCTGCATGCCGCCATACGGGGTTACGCCAACGATGCGGCGTTTTGTTTTCTTCAACGACCAACGCTTCGTTGACTTCTACGCCAAGGCCCGGCTTTTCTGGCAGTTTCATATATCCATCCACAAAGGTAAAGTCCTCACGATTCAGCACATAATCCAACACATCGCGTCCTTCATTATAGTGAATGGCCATGCTCTGTTCCTGAATGACGGCATTGTGGCAAGTGGCATCCAGCTGAATGCAGGCGGACAGCGCTATCGGCCCGAGGGGGCAATGAGGGGCGAGGGCGATATCATGGGCTTCTGCCATGGCAGCGATTTTCTTACCCTCTGTAATGCCACCCGCATAAGAAAGATCCGGCTGGATAATGTCCACCCCGCCTACCGCCAGCAGCTTTTTAAAATCCCAGCGAGAGAAGAGGCGTTCGCCTGTAGCAATCGGGATATTGCAGGCAGCAGCAATCTCCGGAAATGCCTCCCAGTTATCGCACAAGACAGGCTCCTCCAGGAACATCGGTTCAAATTCTTCCAGTTTCTTCGCAAGCACCTTGGCCATGGGCTTATGCACGCGACCATGAAAATCGACAGCAATACCAAAGGATTTACCGGTGGCTTCGCGGATGGAAGCCACGCGTTCGAGCACGGCGTCCAGCTTGTCGTAGGTGTCAATATACTGCAGTTCCTCTGTGGCGTTCAGTTTTATGGCCTGAAAGCCTTGTCTCTGCCTTGCTTTCGCAGCGCACGCCACATCGCCCGGACGATCTCCGCCAATCCACGCATACATCTTCATCCTGTCTCTGCAGGCT
>DVFI01000115.1 GCA_018713305.1 Candidatus Avichristensenella intestinipullorum | reverse complement strand
CAAAAAAACAAGGGACAAGGTCAGCGTCATCTGGTAGAATGAAGTTGCACGACAAACATTCGAAAGGAGACACAGACCATGTCCGAGAAGATTGTAACACTGAATGAGGAAGCAATCAAGGGGGAAATCCGTGAACTTGTACGGGGAAGTGTCGAAGAGACGCTGAATAAGCTGCTGGAAGCGGAGGCGGACAAGCTAACCCAGGCCACACGGTATGAGCGCAGCGAGGATCGGCAGGGGTATCGCAGCGGGCATTACGACCGGAATCTCACAACGACGTCTGGAGAAGTGACGCTGCATGTACCGCGGCTGAAGGGAATCAGCTTTGAGACGGCCATCATCGAGCGGTACAGGCGCAGAGAAAGCAGTGTGGAAGAAGCACTCATTGAGATGTACTTAGCGGGCGTATCGGTGCGCCGTGTAGAGGACATCACGGAAGCGCTGTGGGGCAGCAAGGTATCGCCGTCGACGATCAGCGAGCTGAACAAGAAGGCGTATGTGAACATCGAGAACTGGCGGAAGCGGCCGCTGACAGGGCGGTATCCGTACGTCTATGTGGACGGCATCTACCTGAAGCGGAACTGGGGTGGTGAATACGAGAACGTCTCGATTCTGGTGGCAATCGGCGTTGCAGAAGACGGTTATCGTGAAGTATTGGGTGCACAGGAAGGCATGAAGGAGGACAAAGCCAGCTGGCAGAGCTTCTTCAAATGGCTAAAAAGTCGGGGACTGGAGAGTGTCCGGCTGGTTGTCGGCGATAAGTGCCTGGGTATGCTGGAGGCCGTGAGCGAAGTATTTCCGGAAGCGAAGTATCAGCGCTGCATCGTTCATTTCTACCGGAACGTATTCACAGTTACACCTCGCGGAAGGATGAAGGACGTTACACACATGCTCAAGGCGATTCACGCACAGGAAACGCTGGAGGCTGCGCGTGAAAAGGCAGAGGCGGTCGTGCAGAAGCTGCGCGAGATGCGTCTGAGGGTACCTGCGAAAAAGGTGGAGGACGGTATTGAGGAAACCCTGACGTATTATGCTTTCCCTTCCGAGCACTGGCTGAAGATCCGAACCAACAACATGCTGGAGCGGTTGAACCGTGAAATTCGCAGACGCACGCGAGTGGTTGGCACCTTCCCGGATGGAGAATCGGCGTTGATGCTGGTCTGTGCAAGGCTGAGGCACGTCACCGGTACCCAGTGGGGCGTAAAACGCTATATGAGTATGAAATCGCTGGAACAGATGGATCGGGAAAAACACGGAGCAGACAACTGTGACCTGGCGTAGGTAGCAGACCGCCAGCTGCCCGTCAAGGGCTTCGCAAGTGGCTTCGCCACCCTTGACGGACAACTGACGGCCCGCAGATCGGCAGCCAAGCCGAACATGCCTGAGGCCTGTTCGGCCTTCGCCTAACCAACTTCATAAGTGACGCTGACGAATTTGCGCATAACTCTTGACGGTACCATCGTCAGCGGGCTATCGCTTTATCCGGCAACGCCAAGCGCTATGAAAGCCAAAAAGCCCTTGAAATCAGGGCTTTTTGGCAAAAAAAGAAGCACCGCAATCCCGATACCCATTGTATCAAAATTGCGGTGCTGATTTGGCGGAAGCGGTGGGATTCGAACCCACGAGCCCTTGCGGACTACCTGATTTCGAGTCAGGCCCGTTATGACCACTTCGATACGCTTCCATATTCGGTTGGGAGGGCAGAGCGCCGAAAATATGTGATTTCGCGTCAGGCTCGTGATGCCCGCCCGGATACGGCTGCACGTACAGCGAGCCGCCGCTTTGCGAAAAGCCATCCATATCATAGCGTAAGTCGACTGTCTTGTCAACAGCGGACGGAACATTTTGAAAAGAAGAACGAACATGGAGGGGCGCGCTTTGGCTGATGCGACCAAGGCCGCGAGCGCGTGCGGACAGACGCTTGCGGAGGGAGCGGCGCGCAGGGGACGTGTTGCCGCAGGCAATGCTGCGGCGCGCAGGGGACGTGTTGCCGCGGGCAATGCCGCGGAGCACAGGGGACGTGTTGCCGCAGGCAATGCCGCGGCGCGGCACGTCCGCCTCCCGTTGCCCGGCCCCTCCGCGCTGGCACGCGCGGCCGGCCGAAGCCGGGTGGCGAAGCGGACGCCCTGTTTCCCGGCGAACGCATCCAGGCCACAGAGCCAAGCCCCGGGCCCTCCGCGCTTGCACGCACGCACAGCCGGCCGAAGCCGGGCGGCGGAAGCGGACGCCCCGTTTCCCGGCGAACGCATCCAGCCACAGAACCAAGCCCCGGGCCCTCCGCGCTTGCACGCACGCACAGCCGGCCGACGCCGGGCGGCGGAAGCGGACGCCCTGCTTCCCGGCGAACGCATCCAGGCCATAGAACCGAGTCCCGGGCCCTCCGCGCTGGCACGCACAGCCGGCCGACGCCGGGCGGCGGAAACGGACGCCCCTTTTTCCGGCGAACGCATCTGGCCGCAGAACCGAGTCCCGGGCCCCGTGCAGTGCCGCCCATGCGGGCGGCGTGTCCGCCGGGATATGGCGAAAACGTCCGAAATTCTTCACACAAAATTAGCGGTGACTATGATACAATATCGGGAGGAATCCGTACTACATCAAGAGGAGAGAACACGATGATACCAGCGTTGCTTATCTTCCTGGCGACCTACGTTCTTATGCTTGCGTTCCAGAAATGGCGGCCCTGGATAGCGCTGACCTCGGCGGCGCTGTTCATGGTGCTCGGTTATTGCGGCGTGTACGCGTTCAATCTGCCCATCGCCCTGGCGGCGGTGGACTACAACGTGCTGTTGATGATTGCCGGCACGATGGGCACGGTGACGCTGTTTATCCAGAGCAAGATGCCCGCGCGGCTGGCGGAGATATTGATTAGCAAGGTGCCCAATGTGAAGTGGGCGGTGACGGCGCTGGCGCTGTTCGCCGGCATCATCAGCGCGTTTGTGGACAACGTGGCCACGGTGCTGATGGTCGCGCCGGTGGGCCTGGCCATCTCGCGCAAGCTGAAGATATCGCCCGTGCCCGTGCTGATTGCCATTGCGGTGTCGTCCAACCTGCAGGGCGCGGCGACGTTGGTGGGGGATACGACGAGCATTCTGCTGGGCGGCTTTGCATCGATGAACTTCCTGGACTTTTTCTGGATGCAGGGAAAGCCGGGCATTTTCTGGGGCGTGGAGCTGGGCGCGCTGGTATCGGCGGGGGTGCTGCTGTGGCTGTTCCGCGAGAACCGGGACAAAATCAGCGCGCGCGTGGAAACCGAGGTGGAGGACCTGTTTCCTTCCATCCTGATGCTCGCGACGGTGGCGCTGCTGATTGTGGCGTCCTTTCTGCCGGAACCGGAGGGCGCGCTGCTGCCGCTGTATAACCTGCGCAACGGGCTGATTTGCGTCGCGCTGTGCATCGTGGGCGTCGTCCGCGCCTGCCTGCGCACCCACACCGCACAGCCGGCGAAGCAGGTTTTGCGGGAGATGGACTACGATACGCTGCTGCTGCTCTTTGGCCTGTTCATGGTCATCGAGGGCATCAAGATAGCGGGCGTCATCGATGCGGTGGCCGAATTGTTCACGCGGATTGCGGGGGACAGCCCCTTCCTGCTGTATACGCTCATTGTGTTCATTTCCGTGCTCCTGTCCGCCTTTATCGACAACATCCCCTATGTGGCGACCATGCTGCCGGTGGTGCAGCTCATCGCCGGGGAGATGGGCGTGGAACCGTATGTGTTCTATTTCGGCCTGCTGACGGGCGCGACGCTGGGCGGCAACCTGACGCCCATCGGCGCGTCGGCCAACATTGCCGCCATCGGCATCCTACGCAAAAACGGCGAAACGGTGCGCGTGCGCGATTTCCTGCGGATTGGCGTGCCGTTTACGCTGGCCGCCGTGCTGACGGGCTATGTGTATATCTGGTTGGTGTGGGGCATCTGACAAACCCCGTATCCGCACAGAAAGGCGAGTTGGGCGCGGCGCGCACAACAGTCAGACCGTCGACAACGTGTTGTCGACGGTCTTTCGCTTGTCGACAAAGGCTGGCTGCGCGGGCCTTTGTCGCCAGGACACGTTTTCCCTGCGCCTGGGGGCGCGGCCGGGGAAACGCGCAGGGAAACCTTGCTGCGCAAGGCTTCCGAACCCGCCGCGCATGTCGCCGGGTTCGGATTGCATTTGGAGGGCTTCGGCCCTCCAAGCCTCCCCCATGGGGTTCTTCGAC
>DVFI01000114.1 GCA_018713305.1 Candidatus Avichristensenella intestinipullorum | reverse complement strand
ATCGCCGTTTTGCACCTCGCGCAGGAAATCTACGGCTATCTGCCCCTGGAAGTGCAGCGCCTTATCGCCGACGGGATGGGGGTCACGCTCAGCTATGTATCCAGCGTGGTGACCTTCTATTCCTATTTTTCGATGATACCGCGCGCGGAGCACGCCATCAAGATTTGCCTGGGCACGGCCTGCTATGTACGCGGCGGCAAGCGCATTGTGGACCGCCTGGAAGAAGTGCTGGGCATCAACGTCGGCCAGACCACCGACGACGGCAAGTTCTCCATCCAGATTACGCGCTGCCTGGGCGCGTGCGGCCTGGCGCCGGTCATCATGATTGACGAAGAGGTCTATCAGCAGGTCAATCCGGACAAAATCGAAAAAATTCTGGCGAAATATTGAGTTCCAAGGGGTGAAAACAACATGACCATAAAGAACATCGGGGACCTGCTGGAAATCGCCAGCGCATATCAGGCGGAACGGGAAGGGTTCACCCACCATGTATACGTCTGCGGCGGAGGCGGCTGCATTTCGTCCAACTGCATCCAGACCCGGGACGCGCTGGTCGAATATCTGACGGAAAAGGAGCTGACCGACACGGTCGGCACCACGTTCACGGGCTGCATGGGCCTGTGCGCGCTGGGGCCGGTCATGGTCGTGGAGCCGGAAGGCGTGTTCTATGTGAAGGTAACGCCGCAGATGGCGCGCGAAATCGTCGACCGCCATATCCTCGGCGGCCAGATTGTCGAAGAGTACACCTTCTACGACCCCAACCTGAAAAAGCATATCCCCTATAAAAAGGATATTCCCTTCTTCTCCGAGCAGGTGCAAATCGCCCTGCGCAACTGCGGCCACGTCGATTTCTCCTCGCTGGAAAGCTATATCGCCGCCGGCGGCTTTTCCGCCCTGGGCAAGGCGCTGACCGAAATGGACAGGGCCGCGGTCGTCAATGAAATGAAGCTGTCCGGCCTGCGCGGGCGCGGCGGTGGCGGATTCCCCACGGGCGTGAAATGGGAAGCGGGCATGAAGGCGCCGGGCGAGCAGAAGTACATCATCTGCAACGCCGACGAAGGCGACCCGGGCGCGTTTATGGACCGTTCCCTGATTGAATCCGATCCCTTCGGCCTCATCGAAGGCATGATGATTGGCGCATACGCCATCGGGGCGAACATGGGCTTTGTCTATGTGCGCGCCGAATACCCCATCGCCGTGGAGCGCCTGAACGCGGCCATCACCTTGGCGCGGGAGGCGGGCCTGCTGGGCAAGCACATTCTGGGGACGGACTTTGATTTCGACCTGGAGGTGCGCATCGGCGCGGGCGCGTTCGTCTGCGGCGAGGAAACGGCCCTGATGCACTCGGTCGAAGGCAAGCGCGGCGAGCCCTCGCAGAAGCCGCCGTTCCCCTTCGAGCGCGGCCTGTACGGCTGCCCGACCATCATCAACAACGTGGAGACCTTCGCCAACGTGCCGGCCATCATCGACCGCGGCGCGGAGTGGTTCGCCTCCTACGGCGTGGGCAAGAGCAAGGGTACCAAGGTGTTCGCGCTGGCCGGCGATATCGTCAACGCCGGCATCGCCGAAGTGCCCATGGGCATTCCGCTGGGCGACCTGATTTTCAAGATTGGCGGCGGCATTCCCAAGGACAAGAGCTTCAAGGCCGCGCAGATCGGCGGCCCGTCCGGCGGCTGCATCACCAAGGAATACCTCAACACGTCCGTGGATTACGATACGCTGACCTCCCTGGGCGCGATTATGGGTTCCGGCGGTCTTATCGTCATGAGCGAAGATACCTGCATGGTCGACACCGCGCGCTTCTTCCTGGACTTTATCCAGGACGAAAGCTGCGGCAAGTGCGTGCCCTGCCGCATCGGCACCAAGCGGATGCTGGAGATTCTGGAGCGCATCACCCGCGGCGAAGGCCAGGACGGCGATATCGAGGCGCTGGAAGAGCTGGCGCACAACATCAAAGAAACCGCCATGTGCGGCCTGGGCCAGACCGCGCCCAACCCGGTGCTGTCCACCCTGCAGTATTTTGCGCGCGAGTATGAGGAGCACATCCAGGACCACCGCTGCGAAGCCGGCGTATGCTCGTCCATGTTCATCTCCCCCTGCCAGAACGCCTGCCCCGCCGGCGTCAACGTGCCCGGGTACATGGCGCTCATCCAGCAGGGCCGCTTCATGGACGCGTACCGCCTCATCCGCCAGGACAACCCCTTCCCCGCCGTCTGCGGCCGCGTATGCACGCACCCCTGCGAGCGCAAATGCCGCCGTGCGCAGCGCGACGAGGCGTTGGCCATCTGCGATTTGAAGCGGTTTGTGGCGGACTTTGCCATGAACCATGAGGAAACCTTCACCGACGATATCAAGTATCCCAAGAACGGCAAGCGCGTGGCCATCATCGGCGCGGGCCCCAGCGGCCTGACCTGCGGCTATTACCTGGTGCGCCTGGGCTATGACGTGGACGTGTTCGAGAGCCATTCGCAGGCCGGCGGCGTGCTGGCGTACGGCATCCCCGAGTACCGCCTGCCCACCGACGTGCTCGAGCACGAAATCGACCTGATTCGCCAGGAGGGCGTGCGCATCCACCTGAACACCGAGGTCGGCCGCGATATCTCCTTCGCGCTCCTGCGCGAGGAATACGACGCCGTCTACCTGGCCACCGGCACGCAGTTCCCGAACCTGGTGGGCGTGGAGGGTGAAAACCTCAAGGGCGTCTACCACGGCCTGCCCTTCCTCAAGGACATCCATTTCGGCAAGCGCATCAAGGTCGGCAAGCACGTCACCGTCATCGGCGGCGGCAACACCGCCATCGACGCTGCCCGCAGCGCCGTGCGCCTGGGCGCGCAGAAGGTCACCATCGTCTACCGCCGCACCCTGGACGACATGCCCGCCGACAGGCGCGAAATCGAAGAGGCGCTGGAGGAAGGCGTAGAGGTCCTCGGGCTGACCGCTCCGGTCCGCTTTGTGGGCGACGAAAAGGGCCGCGTGGTCGGCATGGAATGCCTGAAGATGGAGCTGGGCGAGTATGACAGCAACGGACGCCGCAAGCCGCGCAAGGTCGCGGGCTCCGAGTTCATCATCCCGACCGACATGATTATCCCCGCCGTCAGCCAGCACGCGGACTTCCCCTTCATTTCCAAGGACGATGTGGAACTGACCGCCTGGGGCACCATGGTCACGCAGAAGCACAACCTGATGACCTCCATCGAGGGCGTCTTCGCCGGCGGCGATTTGGCGCGCGGCTCCGACACGGCCATCTCGGCCATCGCGGACGGCAAACGCGCCGCGTCCAGCATCGACATCTACTGCGGCGGCTCCGGCAAGCTCAACGTGGGCAAGCCCATCGAAATCCCGCCGGCCTATGTCGACGAGGACAGCGCCGAGTACAACCGCTTCCCGCAGGAAGTCCTCCCGCCGGACAAGCGCAAGCAGGGATTCCGGGAAGTCAACCAGGGATATCGCAAGCTCAACGCCGTCGCGGAGGCCACCCGTTGCCTGCGCTGCGACAAGAAGTAGGAGTGGGGGGTTCAACATGGCTGAGAAAGAAAAAAGCATCCATCTTACCATCAACGGGAAGCCCGTCGTCGCCAAGGAGGGCCAGACCATCCTGCAGGCGGCCCAGGATTCCAACATCTATATCCCCAGCCTCTGCTACCTGGAGGGCGTGCATCAGTTCGGCGGCTGCCGCATGTGCATGGTCGAGGTAGAAGGCGCACGGACGCTGGTGGCGGCGTGCATGGTGCAGGCCAAGGAAGGCATGGTCGTCAAGACCAACTCCGCCAAGGCCCGCCACGCCCGCAAGCTCAACTGCGAGCTGATTCTGTCCGACCATCCGCAGGACTGCCTGTCCTGCCGCCGCAGCGGCAACTGCGAGCTGCAGCATCTGGCGCAGTATCTGGGCATCACCGAGGCGCGCTTTAAGGGCGAAATGTCGCAGGGCATCGTGGATGTCACCCCCTCCATCAAGCGCGATACGAACAAGTGCATCCTCTGCCGCCGCTGCGTCAGCGTCTGCAACGAGGTGCAGAAGGTCGGCGTGCTCAACGCGCAGAACCGCGGCTTTAAGACCGTCATCGGCCCCGCCGGCGGCAAGTCCCTCAACGATGTGGACTGCACCAACTGCGGCCAGTGCGTGGCCGCCTGCCCGGTCAACGCCCTCAGCGGCACCGGCAGCATCCCGCAGGTCTGGGAAGCCATCAACGACCCGAACAAGCGCGTCATCGTCCAGGTTGCGCCGGCGGTGCGCGTGGGCATCGGCGAGGAGTTCGGCCTGCCCACCGGCACGCCCGTGACCGGCAAGCTGGCCACCGCGCTCAAAGAGCTGATGTTCGACGACGTGTTCGACACCAACTATGCCGCCGACCTGACCATCATGGAGGAGGGCAGCGAATTCCTCTCGCGCGCCAAAGCCGTCCTGCAGGGCGGGAAGGCCACGCTGCCGATGATTACCTCGTGCAGCCCCGGCTGGATTAAGTTCCTTGAGCACCGCTATCCGCAGTGCATTGCGAACCTGTCCACCTGCAAGAGCCCGCATATGATGATGGGCGCCATCATCAAGAGCTACTACGCGCAGAAGCTCGGCATCGACCCGAAGGATATGTATGTGGTTTCCGTCATGCCCTGCACGGCCAAGAAATTCGAAATCACGCGGCCGGAAATGCAAAACGGCGGGCTGCCCAACGTCGACGCCGTCATCACCACGCGCGAGCTGGCCCATATGATTCGCGAGGCCGGCCTGGACTTTGCCAACCTGCCCGAGTCCAGCTTTGACGCCCCGCTGGGCATCTCCTCCGGCGCGGCGGATATCTTCGGCGTAACCGGCGGCGTCATGGAGGCCGCGCTGCGCACCGTCTATGAGCTGGTCACCGGCCGCGAGCTGCCGTTCAAGGGGCTGCACGTCACCCCCATTGAGGGCAACGAGCAAATCAAGAAGGCCGAGCTGAAGCTGGAAAACTGCCTGCCGCACTACAGCTACCTGGAAGGCTTCGTCGTCAAGGTGGCCGTCACCAGCGGCTTTGCCGGCGCGGACATCCTCATGAAGGAAATCGCCTCCGGCAAGGCGGAATACCACTTCGTGGAAGTCATGGGCTGCCCGGGCGGATGCATCGTCGGCGGCGGCCAGCCCCGCGCCACCGTCCGCGCCGCGTGGAACGAGCGCGCCAAGGGCATCTACCACGAGGACGACAACAAGAAGCTGCGCAAGTCGCACGAGAATCCGGCCATTCAGAAGCTCTACAGCGAATTCCTGCTGGAGCCGCTGGGCCATAAGTCGCACGACCTGTTGCACACCCATTATACCCCGCGCGGCCGCTACAACGAGCTGCTGCCGCAGGAGGACAAGGAATAACCTGTATCCCTCGCCCCCGTGCGTCCGGCGACGCCCGGGGGCGCTTTGTTCTTTCCCGCCGGACAGGCGCAAGCCGCGCCCTTTGCATCCCCTGCGTTTCGTTTCCCCGTCCCCGGGCGAAGCCCCGCGGCCGCGCGCAGGCGCAATCGGCGCCGCATCGCGCGCGTTTTCTGCTTGTGCGGCCCTGGCGGGTATGGTATACTGCATCAGGGAGGTGATGTGTTGAATCAGAGATTAAAAGAAAAAATTCGTGAGTCGTTGAGCTCCGTGCTGCCCATCACCGCCATCGTGCTGCTGCTCAGCTTTACGCTGGCGCCGGTGCCGATGGGCACGCTGGGACTTTTCTTTCTGGGCGCCGTGATGCTGATTGTGGGCATGGGGTTGTTCACGCTGGGCGCGGACATGTCCCTGATGCAGATGGGCAACCATATCGGCGCACACCTGACCCGTTCGCGCAACCTGAAGCTGATGGTCGGCGTCATGTTTATCATGGGCGTGTTCATCACCATGGCCGAGCCGGATTTGACCGTGCTGGCCAACCAAGTGCCCGGCATTCCCAACCCGCTGCTCATTGGCGCGGTCGCCTTTGGCGTGGGCTTGTTTCTGGTGGCTGCGGTGCTGCGCGTGGTGTTTCAGAAAAAGCTGTCCTATATGCTCATTGCGCTGTACGCGGTTGTGTTTTTCGTGGCGATTTTTGTCAGCGAGGACTACGTTCCCGTGGCGTTCGACTCCGGCGGGGTGACGACCGGCCCGATTACCGTGCCGTTTATCCTGGCGTTGGGCATCGGCGTGGCGAGCGTGCGGAGCGGCAGCGGCGCGCAGGACGACAGCTTCGGCCTGGTGGCGCTGGGTTCCGTGGGCCCGATTCTGGCGGTTCTGGTGCTGGGGTTGTTTTATCCCATGACGTCCGAGCCCACCGCGGCCCTGGTGCAAAACCCCGCCGATACGCACGAAACGCTCCTGCTCTTTGGCGAAGCGTTCCCGCACTATTTCGGGGAGGTCGCCATTGCGCTTTCCCCCATCCTGCTGACGTTTCTGGCGTTCCAGCTGCTGTATCTGAAGCTGCCGCGCCGCCAGCTGCTGCGCATCGGCGTGGGCCTGCTGTATACCTATGTGGGCCTGGTGCTGTTCCTGACGGGCGTCAACGTGGGCTTTATGCCGGCGGGCAGCTTCATCGGCCAGCTGATTGGCGGCTCGGACTACGCATGGCTGCTGGTGCCCATCGGCATGGTCGTAGGCTACTTCATCGTGGCAGCCGAACCGGCGGTGCATGTGCTCAACAGCCAGGTGGAAGAGCTGACCGGCGGCGCGATTTCCAAGCGCGCGATGCTGCTGTCGCTGTCCATCGGCGTCGCCTGCTCCATTGGCCTTGCGATGGTGCGCGTGCTGACGGGGCTGAGCATCTGGTATTTTCTCGTGCCCGGCTATCTCCTTGCGCTGGGGCTGACGTTCTTTGTGCCGCCTATTTTTACCGCCATCGCCTTTGACTCCGGCGGGGTGGCCAGCGGCGCGATGACCGCGACATTCCTGCTCCCCTTCGCCATGGGCGCGTGCAGCGCGCTGGGGGGCAATATGCTCACCGATGCCTTCGGCGTGGTAGCCATGGTGGCCATGACGCCGCTGATTACCATTCAGGCGCTGGGCCTGATTTATCGCTTCAAGACGCGGCACATGGAAGCCATGCCGGCCGACGCTGCGTCGGCAAGCGACGACGAAATTATCGATGTGGAATGATAAGACGGGCAAGCGCCCGCAAGGAGGCTCTATGCAACCAGCTCAGCCGCAGCATCTGAAGTTGCTTGTCACCATTGTTGACAGGGGCAAGGGACAACTCGCCGTCGACCTGCTGCTTGAACAGAAGGTCGTCTATCATCGGATTATGCTCGGGCGCGGCACGGCCAAGACGGAAATCCTGGATTTGCTGGGCATCGGCGACCCGGCCAAGGATATCATTTTGTCCATCCTCCCCGAATCCCGCATGGCGAGCGCCCTGCACCGGCTGAAAAAGACGCTGCAATTTGACAACCCCGGACACGGCATTGCCTTTACGCTCGCCATCGGCAGCGTGGGAGGACAGCGCGTGCTCTCCTTCCTGAGCGCGCATGCCGACGAAGAAACGGGCGGAAAGGAGCATCATATGGAGCGTCATACGGAAAAGCAATACGACTTGATTCTTGCCGTCGTCAACAAAGGGTTTGCCGACCAGGTCATGGACGCCGCGCGCCCGGCCGGCGCGCAGGGCGGCACCGTGATGCATGCGCGCGGCGCAGGCATGCAGGAGGCGGAAAAATTCTTTGGCATTACCATCCAGCCCGAAAAGGAAATCGTGCTCATCCTGGCGCACCACGAGCATAAGCGCCCCATTATGGAAGCCATCTGCCATGCGGTGGGCCTGAACACGGAAGGCCGCGGCATCGTCTTCAGCCTTCCGGTCGAAGAGGCGGTGGGCGTGGCGCGGATTATGCGCGAGGAATAACGGGCGCGCGCCCGTCCCTTGCAAAACGCCTCAGGGCAAAAAGGGCCGCAGCCTGAAACGCCGCGGCTTTAGACCGTCGACAAGTCGACGGTCTTTCGCTGCAAGGCTGTTTCTCAGCCTTGCAGCGAAGGAAACATCATGTTCCTGTGCGCGAAGCGCACGGCCGGAACATGATAGCGGAAGCGGCTTGCAGCCGCTCCTCGCGGCGTACACGCCGCCGCTGCGGATGGCACAGGAAAGAGCTGCCGCCGATTCAGCCGCCCGTGCGCAGCAGCGCGACCGCGTGGGCGGAGATGCCCTCGCCCGCGCCCTCAAAGCCCATGCCTTCCGTGGTGGTGGCCTTCACGCTCACGCGCCGCGGGCAGATGCCCAGCGCCTGCGCGGTACGGGCCGTCATCTCGGCCATGTAGGGCTGCAGTTTCGGGCGCTGCGCGAGGATGGTGACGTCCACGTTCTCTACCGTATACCCGGCCTGCGCAAGCTCTGCGGCCACGGTCTCCAGCAGCGTCACGGACGAAATGCCCCGGTATTGTTCCTGGCTGTCCGGGAACCTGCGCCCGATATCCCCCATCGAGGCCGCGCCCAGCAGCGCGTCCATCAGCGCGTGCAGCGCCACATCCGCGTCGCTGTGCCCCAGCAGCCCCTTTTCGTGCGGGATTTCCACGCCGCACAGCACAAGCGCCCGGCCCTCTGTCAGCCGGTGCGCGTCGTATCCATGGCCCACGCGCATGCTTCCTTCCTCCTGTCCTGCCAGCGCCGCCGCCATCGTCATGTCCTCCGGCGTGGTGAGCTTCAGGTTGCGGGGATCCCCTTCCACCAGGAATACCGGGTGTCCCGCCGCCTCCATCGCGGCCGCGTCGTCCGTGGCCTGCACGCCCTGCGCCTCCAGCGCCTCGATGGCCCTGCGCAGCTGTGCGGGATGAAACGCCTGCGGCGTCTGCGCGGCGCGCAGCGCGGCGCGCGGCGGCGTTTCCAGCACCGTTCCGTCCGGCGCGCAGCGCTTTATCGTGTCCTTGACCGGTACGCTCGCCACGCCGCTTCCGTGCGCGCGCACCGCGGCGATGCAGCGGCGGATGACCTCGCGCGATACCAGCGGCCTGGCGGCGTCGTGCACCAGCACCACGTCCGCATCCTCCGGCAGCGCGCGCAGGCCCGCCAGCACCGATTGCTGGCGGGTAGCGCTGCCGTGCGCAAACCGCGCCGCGGGCAGCAGCGCGCGCGCCTCCGCTTCGTCCCGGGGCTGTACGACCACCACCATGCCGTCCACCGCCGTTTCAAACGCTTCGGCGCTGCGCAGGAGCACCGGTTTTCCGCACAGGTCCGCCAGCACCTTATTTCTTCCCAGGCCCATGCGTTCGCCCGAGCCCGCAGCCATCAAAAGCGCCCAGACGCTCATGACGGCAGCGCGCGGTACATGTCCGCGGCATCGGCCTTGGCCGCATGTTCGCTGATGGAAACAATTTCGAAGCGGCTCACCCGCTCTCCAAACCGCATCTCCAGCACATCCCCCACCTTGACCTCCGCGCCGGGCTTGGCGGGCTTGCCGTTTACGCTCACGCGTCCGGCCGCGCACGCCTCGTTGGCGACCGTGCGCCGCTTGATAATGCGCGAAACCTTGAGAAACTTGTCCAACCTCATGCCCTGTCTCCTTCCGACAAAAAAGCCCGCACGGCGTATCCGCGCGGGCTGACAAAACCTGACTTACTTCACGCTGTCCTTAAGCGCCTTGCCGGCCTTAAACGCGGGGGCCTTGGCGGCGGCGATTTCGATTTCCTCGCCCGTGCGCGGATTGCGGGCCTTGCGGGCCGGACGATCCTTGACCTCAAAGGTGCCGAAGCCGACGATCTGCACCTTATCGCCCTGCTTGAGCGCTTCCGAAACCACTTCAACAAATGCCGCGGTATACTTTTCCGCATCCTTCTTCGCAAAGCCGCCCTTTGCAGCAATCGCGGCGCAAAGTTCTGTCTTGTTCATGTTAGGATACCCTCCTTAATTTTGACCATATTGTTTTTGACCATAACTTGGTGGATTCAACGAGCGAATATTCGCCGCATTGTTTATTTTTCCTGCCTGTTTCCAAAAAAATTTTGAAAACTCCTCGGTTTTTCTGCGGCGGCGGTCGCATGATGCCTCCTTTTTTGTCTTCTCACCCCTCCCAGGCAGGCGGCGGCCCGCTATAGCAGGTTGCTCAGTGTCACATCGTCGCGATGGTGCAGGTGCTCCAGCGCCTCGGCCAGCGCCGCGGTATGGCTGAAAAAGAGCGTCTCGTCCCCCAGGGTCAGCCCGACCTGGGCGCCCCGCAGATGCTCCGCCACCGCGTCGGTGTCGCGATGGCAGACCCATCCCTGGAGCCATGGCGTCACGCGCTCCCACCGCGCGCACAGCGCTGTCAGCGCCTGCTGCGCCGCCTCCGGTTCTCCGGCGCGCAAATAGCGCTCCATCTCGCGCACCGCCTCCTGTCCCTCCAGGGACACCGAACGCGTAAACGCCATGGACAGCAGCGAAACCAGCAGCAGCAGCGGCAGCACCACCGCAATGGACAGCACCTTCTTTCGCACGCTACCACCCCACCTTTTCCGGCGCAAGCGCCTGCGCCACGCGCAGCCTGGGCTGGCTGCCCTTTCCCTGCGCCAGCAGCACGCCGCGCGTATCCAGGCTGGCCAGAAGGACGTCGCCGGGGCCGGAAAAGCCGAATTCCGACAGCTTCGCCTGCAGCCACGCCTCGTCCAGGCCGCCGATGCGCAGGTTATGATGCTGCACCTCTCCGTCGAGCACCAGCGTCAGCGGGATGCCCTCATAGGCGGCGGGCAGCTGCATATCCTCCGGCGTCACCGGCCGGCTTTGCGCGCGGGGAAAGACGCTCATTTTGCCGCTCGTCTCCAAAATGGCCGTGCCGACCTCCGCCGGGTTGAGGATGCCGCCGGCGCGCAGCTCCTCCAGCAAATCGTTCAGGTCATAGCAGATACGGCGCAGTTCCTTCTCCTGCACCACGCCCTGTTTCACCAGAATGCTGGGCTTGCCGCTGATGAACGCACGCAGGCGCTGGCTTTTCAGGCTCAGCAGCGAAAGGGCGCTGTGCAGCACCAGCAGGGTCAGCATGGGCGCAACGCCGTACAGCAGCGGCGTTCCGACGTCCTCCATGGGCGTTGCGGCCAGCTCCGCAATCATAATGGCGATGACCAGCTCAAAAGGCTGGAGCTGGCTGACCTGGCGCTTGTCCATCATGCGGATGACGAGGACGGCGGTCAAAAACAGGATGGCCGCGCGGAGCAATACCATGAGCATGCGCATTCCTCCTCGGGCGCTAGTATGGCGCAAAGCGCCAAGAATAAACCCGCGGCAGGCCGGCGCACGAGCGCCCGCTGCCTCGCAGGCGGCCTGCCGTCACGAAAGTTTTGCCTTCTTCCTTTCGCTGTGGTATACTATGGCCATGCTGATATCCATTGTCGTGCCCTGCTATAACGAAGAAGACGCCCTGCCGCTGTTCAAGGCCCGTTTTGACGAGGCGACGGCCGGGATGGATGAAGCGCGCTTTGAACTGCTCCTGGTGGACGACGGTTCCCGCGACGGCACGCTTTCGCTCTGCCACCGGCTGGCCGGGCAGGACGCCCGCGTGCGCGTGCTGTCCCTGGCGCGCAACAGCGGCAAGGAAGCCGCGCTGCTGGCCGGGCTTTCCCACGCGCGCGGCGACCTGATCGCCGTCATGGACGCCGACCTCCAGGACCCGCCCGAGCTGCTCTGCACGATGTATGACACCCTGCGCCGGACCGGCTGCGACTGCGTGGCCTCGCGCCGCGTCACCCGCGTGGGCGAGCCGCCCGTGCGTTCGTTCTTCGCGCGCCTGTTCTACCGGCTCATGCGCCGCCTGTCCGAGGTGGCCGTGGAAGACGGCGTGCGCGATTTCCGGCTCATGCGCCGGGAAATGCTGGACGCCATTTTGCGCCTGCCTGAAAAGCGCCGGTTTTCCAAAGGCCTGTTTGCCTGGGTCGGCTTTGACGTGCGGTACCTGGCCTACGAGAACGTCGAGCGCGTGGCGGGCGTGACCAAATGGTCATTTTGGAACCTGCTTGCCTATGCCGTGGAGGGCATCGTCAGCCTGACCACCGCTCCGCTCGCCGTCCCCTTCGGCTTTTCGCTCCTGTGCGCGGCGGCGGCGCTTGTGCTTGCCTGCTGCGGGCAGGGCTTCCCTGCGCTCTTATGCCTGTTGGCCTGCCTTGCGCTCGTCTCCTGCGGCATCGCGGGCGCGTACCTCGCGCGCATCTTCTGGGAAGCCAAGCGCCGGCCGCTGTACGTGCTCCGGCGCGACACGCCGACACGCCGTCCGACCGACCGGCCATGAGGTCGGAGGCTTTTTCAAAGCCGCCTTTTACAGCCGCATTCGCCATGCCATCCCTGTTTGAGAGTCCGTGATTTGTCTGGCAGGCAAAGGTTTTCCTTGGCCAAGGCAGGCCTCCGCCCAATGACAGGGTGAGAACCTGCCTTGTGATAGCGTCACATCCGTGTTTATCCCCGCATGTCGCATGGGCCTTATGTATCATGGACCCGATACTTCGCCATCGCCTTTCAGGCTTACATGCGCCAGTTTTTCATAATACAAAGCCAGCGCACTATGATCCAGCGTTCCGCCGCCGTCCACTTTCACCGCCTGCATCATTTCCAATACCTGCGCGCTCAACGGCAGAGGCACATCCGCGGCGTGTGCAGTATCGAGCACATTTTTCAAATCTTTGATATGCAAGTCCATACGAAACCCCGGCGCAAACTGATGGCAGAGCATCATGGGTGCTTTGGCTTCCAAAACCGTCGAGCCAGCGAGGCCTCCCCGGATAGCCTCGAATACGTCTTGAGGGTCTACGCCTGTCTTGGCCGCCAGCGTCAGCGCTTCGCTGACTGCAGCAATGTTCAGCGCTACCACGATTTGGTTGGAAAGCTTTGCGACGTTGCCGCTTCCAATTTCTCCTACCCGCACCGCGGAAGAGCCCATGCATAGCAGCACGTCCCGAATTTGCTCAAAAACCTCCGCTTCTCCTCCGCACATGATGGAAAGCGTTCCTTCTATCGCTTTGGGTTCTCCGCCGCTGACCGGGCAGTCCAGCATATGCACACCTCGCGCTTCGCAGGCGGCAGCGATGGCCCTCGCTTCCAACGGCGCAATGGAGCTCATATCCGCCAGAATGGTTCCCTGCTGCGCGCCCTGCAGAACTCCGTCTTTGCCCAGCACAGCCTCGCGCACATGCGGCGAATTGGGCAGCATCGTAATGACCATCTCGCTGTTTCGCGCAGCGTCAGCAGCGGAGCATGCCGCTGTCGC
This sequence comes from Candidatus Avichristensenella intestinipullorum, assembly GCA_018713305.1. Classification (GTDB taxonomy): domain Bacteria; phylum Bacillota; class Clostridia; order Christensenellales; family Aristaeellaceae; genus Avichristensenella; species Avichristensenella intestinipullorum. The sequence continues at coordinate 1,184 of DVFI01000114.1, read as the reverse complement.
TCCATCCTCGCATAACGCTTGCACAGGCTCCTGACGATAATCATAGACACTCAGCCGATGTCCGGCCCGCAAAAGATTCCGGGCCATAGGTTTGCCCATAATGCCCAAACCGATAAATCCGATGTTCATCCCTTTTCCTCCTTATCGTCGGTGTTTCCTTCTTTTCTATATGTTACCACAAACGGCACCACCGCTTCTGGCGGAACGCATACGTCAAAGCTATCGGCACGCTCATCCCCATAATATGCGTACCCTACAGGCCCCTTAAATCGGATATCGAGCTCCCGCATGTCCATACGTTCGCCAGGAAGCGTTACGCCCATGACCAGATACGTCATGTTCAGCGGGTTTTCGCACAGCAAATACTCGCTTCCATCCTGCGCCTGAAAGGAGAGAACCTGTCCTTTGTCCGAATAGGCAAAAGTGCCGTCCGCATGTTGAACCAGTCTTGCAAACAGCAATTCCAGCGCATCCGGATGGACGTTCGAGAGACTTTGGAACACCTCGCGCGTGGTGAGCAAATCGTCCTCCTGATTGCCGCGCACATTGGGATGGGCTTTGTGGTCCATATAGGAACGGCGGTATTTCATCTTCGGCAACGCAACAATCAATCGCTGCGTAAACAGGCATCTCCCCTGTCCGGCCTTTTTTGCCGTAACGGCCGCACCCACGACTTCTCCCCGTTCGTTTATGGCTTCGATGATTACCTCCGCGTCATCCGCCACATAGCCTCCGATTTCCTGCTCTGCCTGTCCGCTCACGGCCGGCATATCCTTGCGAAGATATGCGGCGCTATCCCGAAGTCTCCATCTGCGAGCGTTGGCTCCGGACGGATGAATGCCCAATAGCGCCAGCAGCTGTGGATGTTCCACCTCGCCGACCACAATCAGGTTTTTCCCTTCGTTTTGTACCAGGTCCTTAAGAACAGCCACGTCCTCGTCGGAAATCCCCAGCGGATTGACAAGCAGCAAAGATTGATTCTTGACAAACCGAAGGTTTGACATGTCTACGGCCGTATGGATGGGCAATCCGGCAAACCGAAGCTTAACGACCGTGCTGTTGAGCGGATACACGATGCCTCTGCGCGCGTTCTCATGCAGAATCCGTTGCGACCACAGAATCACAAGTCCATGATTGGCCGCAACCGGCATATGACCCATATCCAGTCGTTTCTTGTACCAGCG
>DVFI01000113.1 GCA_018713305.1 Candidatus Avichristensenella intestinipullorum | reverse complement strand
ATGTGCGGCGGGTTCGGAAGCCTTGCGCAGCAAGGTTTCCCTGCACGTTTCCCCGGCCGCGCCCCAGGGCGCAGGGGAAACGTGTCCTGGCGGAAAAGGCCGGCAGCGCCGGCCTTTTTCGACAAGCTGAGAGGGACGGCTGTATGCCGTCCCTCAAAAAAATTCTTATCTCACCGCTCCATTCTGCCGCGCGTTGCGGGCAGCCAGCCCGCCGCGGCCCCGGCAGCGGGGCCCAGCGGCTTTTTTTGCGCGCAGGGGCGGCCCAGGCGCGGCGCGCCGGCAAACGCCCGGCGTCCGCAGCAGCCCAGGCGGTTATGGGCCCGCTTCCTTCCCCCGCTTATGGATGTTCCCCAGGCGCCTGCGGCGCAGGGGAACACATTTCCGGCCAAGCAGCCCAACGCAGCCGCTTCGGCGCTGCGCGGCCCGTCAGCCCAGATAGGCCCGTTTGACCTCGTCGTTGTTCAGCAGTTCTTTCGCATCGCCGCTGAGCACCACGCGGCCCGTCTCCAGCACATAGGCCCGATGCGCAATGGAAAGCGCCATTTTGGCGTTCTGTTCCACCAGCAGCACCGTTGTGCCGCGCCGGTTAATCTCCTGAATAATGGAGAAAATTTCCTGCACCAGAATGGGCGCCAGTCCCATGGACGGTTCGTCCATCATCAGCAGCCGCGGATTGGACATCAGCGCCCGCGCGGTGGCCAGCATCTGCTGCTCTCCGCCGGAGAGCGTGCCGCCCACCTGACGGCGGCGTTCTTTCAGGCGCGGAAAGCTTTCAAACACGCGCTCAAAATCCCGCTGGATTTCCGCCTTGTCCTTGCGGGTAAAAGCGCCCATCTCCAGGTTTTCCTGCACGGTCATGCGGGTAAAAATGCGCCTTCCTTCCGGCACCAGGGCCAGGCCCTTGAGGGGGATGAGGTGCGGCTCGACGGTTTTGAGGCTTTCGCCTTCGAAGCGGCAGTCTCCCTCCTTGGGGCGAATCAGGCCGGCAATGGTATTGAGGATGGTGGATTTTCCCGCGCCGTTTGCGCCGATGAGGGTAACGATTTCCCCCTGCTGCACCTCGAAGGACACGCCCTTGATTGCGTGGATGGCGCCGTAGTAGACCTGCAAGTTTTCTACCGAAAGCATCTGCACGTCATTCACCTCCCAAATACGCGCCGATGACCCGCGGATCCTTCTTAATCTCCTCGGGCGTTCCCAACGCAATCACATGGCCATAGTCCAGCACCAGAATGCGCTCGCAGATGCCCATGACCAGGTTCATGTCGTGCTCGATGAGCAGAATTGCCACCGAGAAGCGCTCCCGGATGGCCTGGATGGTGTTCATCAAATCCTGCGTCTCAATGGGGTTCATGCCGGCGGCCGGTTCGTCCAGCAGCAGCAGCTTGGGGTTGGACGCGAGCGCGCGCGCGATTTCCAGCTTGCGCTGCGCGCCATACGGCAGGCTGTCCGCCCGTTCGTCGGCAAAGCGCTCCAGGTCGAACACCGACAGCAGCTCGCGCGCGCGGCGGTCGATTTCCAGCTCCTCCTTCTGGTAGGCGGGCAGGCGCAGGACGCCCGAAAGGATGGAATACTTCATGCGGCACTGGAAGGCCGTCTTGACGTTTTCGATGACCGTATCGCCCTTGAACAGGCGGATATTCTGGAACGTGCGCGCAATGCCCTCCCGCGTAATCTGGTACGTTTTCTTGCCCACCAGGCTTACGCCGTCCAGGGTCATGTTGCCGGTCGTCGGCGCGTACACGCTGGTCAGCAGGTTGAACACCGTGGTCTTTCCCGCGCCGTTGGGGCCGATAAGGCCGACAATCTCGTTGCTCCGGATGGTCAGCGACACGTCCTCCAGGGCCTTCAGGCCGCCAAAGGTGATGCCCAGGTGCGAAATGTTCAGCAGCGGGCGCTCCCGGTCCGGGCTGCGATCGGGCACGTCGCTGGTCTTTGCGGGCTTGGGCTTGAAGACATACTGCCGCAGCATGCCCCATATCCAGTCCACCAGGCGGGTGAGCGAAAACTCCTTGCGGCCGAGCAGGCCGTCGGACTTGAAGAGCATGACCAGAATCAGCAGCACCGAGTAGACCACCATGCGATAGTCCGAAAACTCGCGCAGCGCCTCCGTGGCGATGGTGAGCACGCTCGCGGCCAGAATGGCGCCGGTCACCGAACCCATGCCGCCCAGCACCACCATGACCACGATTTCAATGGATTTCATAAAGTTGAAGGTGGTGGGAATCAGCATACGGTTCTGGCAGGCCAGCAGGCCGCCCGCGACCCCGGCCATGAACGCGGCCAGCGCGAAGGTAAAGACCTTGTAAAACGTGGTGGGGATGCCCGCGGCTTCCGCCGCGATTTCGTCCTCGCGGATGGCGATGATGGCGCGCCCGTGCCGGCTCTTGATAAGCGTAAAAATGAAGCAGACAAACAGGACCAGCACGCCGTAGACGTACGGGAAATTCGTATAGGCCGGAATCCGCAGCAGCCCCTTCGCGCCGCCGGTAAAGGGCAGGAAGTTGATGACCACGCGGATGATCTCGCCAAAGCCCAGCGTGATGATGGCCAGATAGTCGCCCCGCAGGCGCAGCGCAGGCACGCCGATGAGCACGCCGAACAGGGCGGCCATCAGCCCGCCCAGCAGCAGCGCCACCGGGAACGTCAGCCCGTGCGGCAGCTCCACGCCGATACAAAACAGCGCGCAGGTGTACGCGCCCACGGACATAAAGCCCGCGTGCCCCAGCGCCAGCTGCCCCAGCAGGCCCACGACCAGGTTCAGGCTGACCGCGGCGATGCTATAGATGCACGCCAGCTGAATAATGCCGGTATAATAGCGGTTGAACACGCCGTGTCCAATCATGGCATAGATGAGCATGAAGACCGCCAGCGCGCCGATGGCATTGATAAAGTTGCTTCTTGTTCTGCTCTGCATGGCGCATCCCTACACTTTCTCGCTCAGCGTCTTGCCCATAATGCCCGAAGGCTTGACAAGCAGCACCACAATCAGAATGCCGAACACCACTGCGTCGGCAAGCTGCGTGGAGACATAGCCCTTGGTTAAACTCTCCGCAATGCCCATGATGAACCCGCCCAGCATGGCGCCGGGCATGATGCCGATACCGCCCAGCACCGCCGCGATAAACGCCTTGAGGCCCAGCATGGAGCCCATGTACGGCTGCACCTGCGGGTACGCCGCGCAGTACAGCAGCGAACCCACCGCGGCCAGCGCCGAACCGATGGCGAAGGTAAGCGTAATGGTATTGTTGACGTTAATGCCCATCAGCTGCGCGGCGCTCATATCCTCCGACACGGCGCGCATCGCCTTGCCCATGCGCGTATTCTGCACGAACAGGGTCAGCAGCACCATCAGCCCCAGCACAATGGCGATGGTCACCAGCGTGCCCATGGAAATGCGCACGCTGCCCAGCTGCAGGGGCGTGGAGGGAAAGACGGCCGGGAAGGGGCGGTAATCGGCCGAAAAGAGCAGCTGAAATCCGTTTTCCAGCAGGAAGCTGACGCCGATGGCCGTAATCAGCGCCGAAATGCGCGGCGCGTTACGCAGCGGTTTATAGGCGACCCGCTCAATCACCACGCCGAACAGCGCGCAGACCACCACGCCGCCCAGCGCCGCCACCCAGAGAAACTCCTTGCCCAGCCACGTCACAATGAACAGCATCGCGTAGGCGCCGACCATGATGATATCGCCATGGGCGAAGTTAATCAGCCGGACAATGCCGTATACCATCGTATAGCCCAGCGCGATGAGCGCGTAAATGCTGCCTACATGCAGGCCGTTGATGAGCTGGTTGAGAAAATTGCTCATAGTTCACCATCCTTGCCATGCTACCGTCGGAAAGGGAGGGCGGACGCCCGCGCAGGCCATGGCGCCGGGCCGTCCGGATAAAAAGGGGAACGGAGGGCAGGAGCCCTCCGGCCGTGCCGCTGCGCAGGGAAGCGATGCCGCAAGCAGCATCGCACCGCCCTGCGCCCGTGCGCCGGTTTTTGATGGAAACGGCTGCGAAAGCGCGAAACGCCCGCTTCCCGCAGCGCCGTGCGCCCGCGCCCGAACGCGCCGCACGGACGTATACGCCGTCAGGGCTGACGGCGTGGCGCTCAAGCGGCGGAAAACGCGCCCGCGCGCTTTCCGCCGCGATTTGCCGGGTTTACGGCTGGATATAATCGTAAAGCTCGTAGGCGCCGTCCTTGATTACGTTGATAACGCCCGCCTTGCTCGGGTCGCCATGGTCGTCGAAGGTCAGGCCCTGGCCGGTGACGCCGTCAAACTCCGTGGCCTTCAGCGCGGCGTTGATGGCTTCCCAATCGCTGGGATCCCCGGCCGCTTCGATGGCGTTGAGCAGCACGGCGATGGCGTCGTACCCCAGCGCGGCAAACGCGTTGGGCGTTGCGCCATACTTTTCTTCAAACTTCGCCAGGAAGTCCACCACCTTCTCGGAGGTGTCCGCCGGCGAGTAGTGGTTGACGAAGTAGCAGCCCTCCAGCACGGAGGCGTCCTCTACCTGCTCCAGCACGCCGTCCCAGCCGTCCACGCCCAGCAGCGGCACGGTGATGCCGACCTCGCGGGCCTGACGGGCAATCAGCGCCACGGGGCCGTAGTACATGGGCACCAGCACGGCGTCGGGGCCGGCGTTGGCGATGTTGGTCAGCTGCGCCTTGAAGTCCACGTCTGCCGCCGTGCAGGCTTCATAGGCAACCACTTCCATGCCCAGCTCCAGCGCCCGCTCGTTGAAGGCCGCGGCCACGCCGGTGGAATAGTCGTCCGCGTTGTCATAGAGGATGGCGACTTTAGAGCAGCCGAGGTTTTCCTTGGCCAGCACCGCCATGACCTGGCCCTGGAAGGGGTCGAGCATGCAGACGCGGAAAATGTTGTAGCCGTTGCCCGGGGTGGTAACGTCATAGTTGGTCGCCGTCGCGGTCATCATCGGGATGCCGTCCTGGCCGGCATAGTCGGCCACGGCCAGCGCGGTGGCCGTAATGACCGGCCCCAGCAGCGCGGAAACGCCCTCGCTGTACAGGCGGTTATACGCGTTGATGGCCTCGGTCACGTCGCCCTTGGTGTCCAGCCATTCAATCTGCACCTGCTTGCCCAGAATGCCGCCGTTCGCGTTGACCTGCTCGACATACAGGTCCGCCGCCTGCTGCACCGCGGTGCCATACACGGCCACCGCGCCGCTGAGGGGGGCCAGGCCGCCGATGGTGATGACATCATCGGCCAGCGCGCTGACGCTGCCCAGCGCGAGCAGTGCCGACAGGAGCATACAGAATACTTTCTTCATACTTATACCCTCCTACTGAAAATACATACCCTACCCAGGTATGTCTTGCATTATAGCAAAAATCGCGCGGCCCCGCAACGGGCAAGACCGGAAATTGCAGGGAATTTCTGTTTTTTTTGCAAAAATGGCTTCCTGTACGGCGCCGTTTCAGGGTATAATGGATATGATGGAAAGAAGGGAGGCAACGCCGGCCATGGAGGACCTGTTCGCTCGCCAGCGCGCACGGTATCTGTCGGGCGCTACGCGGCCCGTCCGCGCGCGCCTGGACGCGCTGGCCAAACTGCATGAGGTGCTCAAGCGGCACGAGGGAGAGCTGCTGCGCGCCCTGGCGGAGGATTTGGGAAAATCGCCCGAGGAAGCGTATATGACCGAAATGGGCGTGGTCTACGACGAGCTGCGCTTTGCGCGCCGCCGTCTGCGCGCCTGGTCCCTGCCGCGTTTTGCCCTGCCGTCCGTCGGCCAGTTCCCGGGCTACGGGCTGGTGCGCCGCGACCCCTATGGGCTGGTGCTGATTCTCTCCCCATGGAATTATCCGCTGCAGCTGTGCCTGGCGCCGCTGATTGCCGCGGTCGCCGCGGGCAACTGCGTCGTCGCGCGCCCGTCCTCGCAGGCGCCCCGGACGGCCCAGGCGCTGGCGGCCGTGGTGTCCGAGGCCTTTGCGCCCGACCATGTGTCCGTCGCGCTGGGCGACGCCGCGCAGGCGGAGACGCTCGTCCGCCTGCCGTTTGATAAAATATTCTTTACGGGCAGCCCTGCGGTGGGCCGGCGCGTCATGGCCGCCGCGAGCGAAAACCTGACGCCGGTGACGCTGGAGTTGGGCGGCAAAAGCCCCGCCATCGTCGCCGCGGACGCGGACGTCGCGCTGGCGGCGCGCCGCATTGTTTTCGGCAAAACCCTCAACGCGGGGCAGACGTGCGTCGCGCCGGATTATGTGCTGGTGGCGCGGGGCGTGGAAAACGCGCTGCTGGACGCCCTGCGCGGCCAGATTCGCGCGCAGTTCGGGCCGGAACCGCTGCAAAGCCCCGACTTGGCGCGCATTGTCAATCGCCGCCATTTTGAACGGCTCAGCGCGCTGCTGTCGGAGGGCAGGCTGATTTGCGGCGGGCAGACGGACCCCGCCCGCCTGAAAATCGCCCCGACGGTGCTCTTTGGCGTGCCGCCCGACGGCGCGGCCATGTCCGAAGAAATCTTCGGCCCCATTCTGCCGGTGCTGCCCTTTTCTTCGATGCAGGAAGCGCTGGCCTTTGTCCGGGCCAGGCCCGCGCCGCTGGCGCTGTACCTGTTTACCCGGGACAGGGACGCGGCGCGGCACATCATGGCCGACCTGGCCTACGGCGGCGGATGCGTCAACGACTGCGTCCTGCATCTGGCCAATCCGCGCCTTCCCTTCGGCGGCGTGGGCCAGAGCGGGATGGGCGCATACCACGGCAAGGCGGGCTTTGACTGCTTTACCCGGCCCAAATCCGTATATGCCGCCTCTGCCCGCCTTGACCTGCCCGTGCGCTATGCGCCGCGGGGCGGCCGGCTGGCGCTTTTGCGCCGCCTGATGCGATAACAAAGGAGACGGAAACATGCCTGCGACCATGAAAGACATTGCGCGCCGCACCGGGCTGGGCCTGGCGACCATTTCCAAATACCTCAACGGCGGCCATGTGTTGGAAAAGAACCGCATCGCCATTGAAGCGGCGATTGAAGAGCTCGATTTCACGGTCAACGAGTTCGCACGCAACCTGAAGACCAGCAAATCCCATACCATCGGCGTGGTCATCCCGGAGCTGGGCAACCTGTTTACCACAACCATCGTCACCGCCCTGGAGGATACCCTGCGCCGCCATGGCTACGGCATTATCATCAGCGACTGCCGCACCAACGAACGGCTGGAAAAGGAAGCCGTCCGCTTTCTGCTGGGAAAAATGGTGGACGGCATTATCAACATGCCGGTCAACCAGGGCGGCGGCCATCTGCTGCCCGCCCTGGAAAAAAACATCCCGGTCGTGCTGATAGACCGCATGATTCCCTCGCTCAGCGGGCGCGTCAACGCGGTGCTCATCGACAACGCGGGCGCCGCCTGTCAGGCCACGTCGCTGCTGCTGGCGGCCGGCCACCGGGATATCGGCATTCTGCTGGGGCCGGAGGATGTGTACACCACGCGCGAGCGTCTGGCCGGCTTTGTGCGCGCGCACAAGGCCCTGGGCCTTTCCCACCGCGCCGACCGCATCTATCATACGGATTACAGCACGCAGGGCGCGTATGAAAGCATGCAGCGCCTGCTGGCCGGTCCGCTGCCCACGGCGATTTTCGTCACCAACTACGAGATGACGCTGGGCGCAATGATTGCCCTGAGCGAGCGCGGGCTGCGCGTGCCCGACGACGTCTCGTTCATCGGCATTGACAACGTGCAGTTCTTTCAGATTGTCAAGCCGCGCCTGACGGTGATGACGCAGCCGCTGGAGCAGATTGGCCAGAGCGCTGCCGGCATTTTGCTCTCGCATCTTCAGCGCGAGGACGGCCGGCAGGTCAGCTGCCAGGTGCTTTCGCTGTCCACCGGGCTTTTGCAGGGCGATTCCGTCCGCCAGGTAAAAAACTAGCGCGCGCCGTTTCGCGCGACATAACCCGTCACAGACCGGGCAACACTATCCTGCGCGCCTTTGCGGCGACGCCCTGCACAGGAGGGTTGCCCATGCCAAGCGATCCGCTGGCCGATCCCATCCGGGAAGATGTCTCCGATTCCCTCGAATATTCGCTTTCACGCCTGCGCGAGGCGCTTCGCGCGGGCGTCAATTCGGATGTCGTCATCCGGCGCTTCTGCGTGTCCGGCTTTTCCGCCGCGCTTTTGTTTCTGGACGGCATGGCGGACACACGCCAGCTGAACCTGCACATTCTGCAGCCGGCGCTGCAATGCCCGCCCTACGAGGGAGACCCTGCCGGGCGCGTGGACTGGCTGCGCGCCCGGGTGCTCACCAGCGCCAGCGTCACGCAGGTGCAGGAGTTGGACCGCGTGGTGGAAGCCGTCCTGCGCGGGGACGCGGCGCTGCTGGCGGACGGCTGCCCCGCGGCGTTGACGGTGGAAGCCAAAGGGTTTCCGATGCGCGGCGTGGAGCAGCCCGTCAACGAGGTCGTGGTCATCGGCCCGCACGAGGGGTTTGTGGAAAGCGCGAAGGTCAACCTGTCCCTGCTGCGGCGCATCCTGCAAAGCCCCCGGTTCGTGGCCGAGCGCTTTGAGGCCGGCGCGGGCGTGAAAAGCACCGGCTGGCTGGTATACCTGGACGGGGTGGCGAGCGAGCAGGTGCTCGGAGAGGCGCGGCGGCGGCTGGCGGGCATCAACGCCGACAGCGTGCTGTCCCTGGGCGAGCTGGAGCAGTACATCGAGGACTCGCCGTATGCCCTGATTCCGCAGTTTGCGCATACCGAGCGGCCCGACCGCGCCGTATCGTTTCTCATGTCCGGCATGTTCCTGCTCTTCCTGGACGGCTCGCCCATGGTGCTGGCCGCGCCGGCCACCGTTTTGCACATGGTGCACACCTCGGATATGACGCACATGCGCTTCCCCTACGGCACCTTTTTGCGCCTGGTGCTTGTGGTGGGGATGCTTCTGGCCACGTTCATGCCCGCCCTGTATCTGGCGCTGGTCACCCACCACAACGAGACGCTTCCCCTGGCGCTGATGACCTCCATTTACGAAACGCAGTCGCATGTGCAGGTGCCCGTATTTTTCGAGCTGCTGTTCATGACGGTATCCTTCGACCTTATCAGCCAGGCCGGCGCGCGCATGCCCGGCGCGCTCTCCCACGGGCTGGGCGTGGTCAGCGCGCTGATTCTCGGCCAGGCGGCGGTGGCGGCCGACCTGGTCTCCCCCATGCTGATTATCGTCGTGGCCGTCTCTTCCCTGGGGCTTTTGACAACGCCGGATTATTTTTTCTCCATCGGGCTTCGGCTCACGCAGTTCGTGCTGCTGGTCTCCGCGGCGCTGGGCGGACTGTTCGGCATGATGCTGGTGACGCTGCTGTTCGCCACCGCGCTGTGCAGCATGACCTCCATGGGCGCGCCGATGCTCTGGCCGTACGCGCCGGCCCGGATGCACAACCCGGACCTGGTCACCCGTTACCCCCTCTGGCAGCAGCGCGTGCGAAACTATCTTTCCCATCCTGCGCGTGTCCTGCGCATGCGCGGCCGGGGCCGCGCATGGGAAAAGGACGGGAAGGAGGATGGCCATGGACAATAAGCGCCCTGTGCGCTCGCGCGTGCGGGTGCGGCCCGGGGGCGGACCGCCGCCGAGCGTGGACGGGCATCCGGGCTGGGTGGAGCAGAGCGTGCGGCAGTATGGATGGCTGTGCGCGGTATCGGTCATGATTCAAATCATGATAACCGGCGTCGGCCCCGTGCTGCTGGGCGCGCGCTCGGCGGCGTGGTGGGTCGTGCTGGTCGGCGCGCTGCTGGGCGGCGTGCTGCTGTGGACGCCCCTGTGGGGGCTGATGCGCGGCGGGGAACAGCCGCGGACACTGGACGAGGCGCTGGTGGCGTCCCTGGGCCCGGTGGCCGGCCGGGCGCTCCCGCTGCTGTATGTGCTGCTGCTGCTCATGGACGCGGGCGTAGCGCTGCGCACGGTCGGCTCCCTGGTACGGCGGCACATGATTTCCTATGGCAACGAAACGCTGGCCTCCGTGGCGACGCTGGCCGCGCTGTTCACGGCGCTGTGCGCCTACGGCGGCAAGGGCCTGTCCCGGACGGCATGGCTGTTTCGCATTCCCTTTGCGGTGATGGTGGCCGGCACGGTGCTGACCATGTCGCAAAACGCCGAGCTGAGCAACCTGTTTCCCGTGCTTGGCCAGTCCGTGCCGGAAACGCTGGCGCAGCTTCCCACGTCGGCGGGCAGCGTGACCGGCCTTCTGCTGCTGGGGCTTTTGCCGCGCGAGACGGGCAGCGCAAGGCCCATTCCGCTGCGCACGGGGCTGTGGCCCCTGGCGCTGGGCGCCCTGCTGGCGGCGCTGTACATGCTTTTTATCAACCTGTCCATCGGGCCGCGGGCCATTTCCGAGGACATCACCCTGGACGTCCGGCTCATTCTGGCCATGCAGTATGTCCGCCGGTTGTATGCCTACCGGATTTTTTTCCTCTTCAGCATCACGCTGCTCCTTGCCCTGAGCGCGGGAACGGGCATTGCGGTCGGCTCCATGCTGGTGCAAAGCTCGCTGCAGGCGCAGCGCCTGCGCTGGCCGGTGCTGGGCATATGCGCGGCCATGCTGCTGTTTTTGCTGACCGTGCGGCGCGGCGCGCAGGCGCTGGTGAACCAGGTCTTTCCCTGGCGGCTGCCGATCGCGGCGCTCCCGCTGTGGCTGGCCTGGGGCGTGGACGCGCTGCGGCGTCCGCAGGCAAAAAAGGAGGAAAAGGCATGAGACGGGGCAGCATTTTTCTGCTGTTTGTGCTGCTTTGCGCGGTTCTCTCGTTCCGAAGCGGAACCGACGTGGAGGATCAGGCATTTGCGCTGAACCTGGGGTTGGATATCGATTCGGACGGCATGATGCTGATCACGCTGCAGATGCCCGCCTCCGGCAAAACGGAGGAGCAGACCACCTCCGGGGCCGGCGGCGCGTACCAGGTGGTGCAGGCGCGCGGGCACACCTACCATGACGCGCTGCAGGTGCTGGGCGTCTCCATCCCGCGGGACGTGAACTTCTCGCAGCTTCTGCAAATCATCGTCTCCCGCAATCTGGCTTCCGACCCGTCGTTTCCCTATGTGCTGGAGGGCGTGCTGTCCACCCTGCGCATCCGGCAGTCCGCCTCGCTGGCCGTCGCGCGGCATTCCGCCGCCGAAATCATCGAAAACCAGCAGGCCTTTCTCGGCGTGCGCCTCTCCACCGATATCCAGACCACGCTGGACGTCTTCAGCGAAGGCGGCAGCGTGCCCGAGTCGCAGCTCGGCCAGGTGCAGCGCCTGATGGACGGCGCCTGGCGCACGGCGGTTGTGCCGTATGTGGGGCTGAACGAGAGCGGCATGCAAAACCCCGACTCCGCGGCCGGCCGGCCGCTGGACGGCGTTGCGGGCAGCCTTGCGTATGAAGGCGAAAACGAGGTGGAGTACCTGGGCGCCGTGCTGTTGGACCGGACCGGCATGGTCGGCGAGCTGACCGGCATGGAGATGCGCTTTCTTGCTTTTGTGCAGGGGAGCATGAAGCAGTTTATCTTCCGCGTGGACGACGCGTATTACCTGGTGGAACAGAATTTCCGTCCGCGCCTTCGCGTCAGCCGCAGCGGGGAAGCCTGGACGCTGCAGGTGGAAGGCGGCATCACGGCCTATCCCCGCAGCCGGGAGCGCGTCGGGGAGACGCGCGTGAGCGAGGCGTTTGCCGCCGAAGTGCTGCATGTGCTGGAAAAGCTGCGCGACCTGGGCGTGGACCCGGTCGGCTTTGAAGGCATTGCCGTGCGGTCCAGCCCGACGCTGGACGCCTGGGCGCAGGAAGGCTGGGAGCGCCAGTACCGCGACAGCAGCATTGAGGTCAGCATTCGGGCCGCCGTGCACTACGGGAACTAGGGCGCGGGCGCCGGTGGCGCAACGCGCACAGGCCATGCGGGAAACCGTCAGGGGGAACGCGCAGGCTTCGTGACGCGTCCCGGACGGCGCCCGGGGCCGGCGGACGTCTTCTTCCCCGCGCGGCCCTGCGCGGTCCGGCCCGTCTCGCGCTCCGGCGGTACCAGGCAGCGCTTTCCATGGCCGATGAGGTCGTCGCGGCCTGCCAGGCGCAGCGCTTCGCGCACCAGGGGATAATTGCGCGGCTTGCCAAACTGCATCAGCGCGCGCTGCATGGCCTTTTCATGGGCGGAGGTGGGCACATAGACCGGCTGCATTGTGCGCGGATCCAGGCCGGTATGGAACATGCAGGTCGAGAGCGTGCCGGGCGTCGGGTAAAAGTCCTGCACCTGCTCCGGCTGGTAGCCGATGTCCCGCAGGTACTCGGCCAGCGCAATGGCGGCGGCCATGTCGCTGCCCGGATGGCTGCTCATCAGATAGGGCTGCAAAAACTGGCGAAGGCCCAGGCTGCGGTTGACGGCCTCGAACTTCTGCACGAACCGGTCATATACCGCGCGGGAGGGCTTGCCCATCAGCGCCAGCACGCGGGGCGACACATGCTCCGGGGCAACCTTCAGACGGCCGCTGACATGGTGCGCGCACAGCTCGCGCAGAAACGGGCTGTCGCCGTCCAGCAGGATGTAGTCATAGCGCAGCCCCGAGCGGATAAACACCTTTTTGACCCCCGGCAGCGCCCGCACCCGCCGCAGAATCTGCAAAAACTCCTCATGGTCGGGCCGAATCCGGCGGCAGGCCCCGGGATACAGGCATTGCCGCTGTGCACAGACGCCATGCGTCGCCTGTCTGGCGCAGGCGGGACGGCGAAAATTGGCCGTGGGGCCTCCGATGTCGTGGATGTAGCCCTTGAAGCCGGGCAGCTGCGTCAACAGCCGCGCCTCCCGGACGATGGAGTCCGGACTGCGCGAGGAGACCACCCTGCCCTGGTGAAAGGAAAGCGCGCAGAAGCTGCAGCCGCCGAAGCAGCCGCGCGTGGCGGTAATGGAGAAGCGCACCTCCGAGAGCGCGGGCACGCCGCCCATGCCGTCGTACATCGGATGCCACCTTCGCGTATAGGGCAGGGCATATACCCGGTCCAGCGCCTCGCGCGACAGCGGCGGCGCGGGCGGATTCTGGCACAGGTACCTTCCTCCGTGGGCCTGGACAAGCGGTTTGCCGCGCACCGCATCCTGTTCCCTTTGCTGCACGGCGAACGCCTCGGCATACGTGCGTTTGTCCGCGCTGACCTGCTCGAAGGACGGCAGCGGCACATAGCCCTCCGGAGCGTCTGCGCTCATCCAGCAGGCGCCGCGCAGGCCGGGCAGGCGCGCGCGCCAGTCCGGCTGGGCCAGCAGGCGGGCGGTCTCCACCAGGTTTTCCTCGCCCATGCCGTACAGCAGGATGTCCGCGCCGCTGTCCGCCAGCACGGAACGGCGCACGCGGTTTTCCCAGTAATCATAGTGCGCAAACCGGCGCAGGGACGCCTCCACCCCGCCGATGACCACGGGGACGTTGCCGTAGGCTTCCCGAATGCGGCCGGTATAGGCGATGGTCGCATGGTCCGGCCGCATGCCGGTTCTGCCGCCGGGCGAATACACGTCCTCCCCGCGCGGCCTGCGGGCCACCGTGTAATGGTTCACCATGCTGTCGATGACGCCCGCGCTGACCAGAAAGCCCACATGCGGCCTGCCGAAGCGGCGGAAATCCTCCGCGCTTTTCCAGTCGGGCTGCGGCAATACGGCCACGCGCCAGCCTTCCGCCTCCAGCACGCGCGTCAGAATGGCGCAGCCGAAGGAGGGATGGTCCACATACGCATCCCCTGTCACAAACACAAAATCCGGCGCGTCCCAGCCGCGCGCGAGCATCTCTTCCCGTGTGACGGGCAAAAAGCAGTCGTTCATGCCCAGTATGATACCATGACGGCTTCATCTTTTCAACGGATACACCGCTTCATGCCGCATGCCGTCGTCCACCAGCTCCACCCATCCGTCGTTTTCCGCCGCGCCCCGCACCGCGCGCAGCACATACACGCTCTGGCCGTGCCGGTATTCCAGCGCGTAACCCGGCCAGTCCGCGGGCGCGCTCGGGCGCAGGCGCACGCGGCTGCCGCGCTTTTCAAAGCCGAGCAGGCATTCCATGCCCACCGACCACAGCAGCGCCGCGGAGCCCGTATACCACGTCCAGCCCCCGCGCCCCGCATGTTCGCCCCCCGCCACGTCCGCAGCGACGACGTACGGCTCCACGCGATAGCGCATGACCGCCTCGGGGGTGGAAGCATGCGCGGTGGGCAGGAGCATCTGAAACAGCGACCACGCCGTCTCCATGCGCCCCAGCTTTGCGCATGCGGCGACCAGCCATGCCGCGGCATGGGTGTATTGTCCGCCGTTTTCGCGGATGCCCGGCGGGTAGCCCCGGATGTAACCCGGCTCCGTCGCGCCGTCAAAGGGCGGGTGCAGCAGCCGGACAATCCCGGCGTCCGTATCCACCAGGCGCGCCAGCGCGCTGTCCAGGGCCTGTTCCGCCCGTTTCGCGCCCGCCAGCACAGCCCATGCCTGGCTCAGCCCGTCTATTTCGCATTCTTTTGCTCCGGCCGTCCCCAGCGGCGTTCCGTCGTCAAACCACGCGCGCAGGTACCATGCGCCGTCCCAGGCGTGCGTTTCCAGCGCGTCCATCAGGCGTTCGCGCTGCCGCAGCAGCGCCTGCGCCTCCTCCTGCGGGCAGAAGGGCGCGTAGTCGCGCAGCACGGCGCTGAGGAAAAAGCCCAGAAACACGCTCTCTCCCCTGCCTTCCCGGCCCACGGCGTTCATGCCGTCGTTCCAGTCCCCCGCGCCCATCAGCGGCAGCCCGTGTTCGCCCAGCCGCACGCTCCGAACGGCGCGCAGGCAGTGCTCGTGCAGGCTTTCGCGCACGGCGGAAGGCGTCGCCTCTCCGTAAAAGTCCTCCTGCCCGTCCGGAATGGGCGCATCCTGCAGGTAGGGCACGCTCTCCTCCAGCACGGACATGTCCTGCGTGGCGCGCAGATAGGCCGCCGTCACATAGGGCAGGAACAGCCGGTCATCCGTGATGCGCGTGCGCACGCCCAGATACGGCGGGTGCCACCAGTGCTGCACGTCGCCCGCCTCAAATTGATGCGCCGCCGCTTCCAGCAGATGCGCGCGCACCCGTTCCGGATTCGTCCAAAGCAGGGCCAGCATATCCTGAAGCTGGTCGCGGAACCCGATAGCGCCGCCCGCCTGATAAAAGCCTGCGCGCGCCCGGATGCGCGAGGACAGCGTCTGATACGGGAACCAGACGCCCAGCAGCACGCCCATCGCCGCATCCGGCAGGCGCACGGAAAGCGCCGAAAGCCGCTGCGCCCACATCGCGCGCGCCTGCGACAGCCTCGTCTGCGCGCCACCGTCCAGAAACGCCGCCCGTATGCCGTTTGCGTCGCCGACGCCCAGCAGCACGCATGCCGCTTCCCTGCATCCCGGCCCGATTTCCCTGGCCTGGCGAACCACGCCGTAAGGGATTTCCCGGCCCGCGTCGTCCAGGGCGCGCCGCGCCATGCCGCCGCCCAGGCAGAAGGACGCGCCGTCGCAGCCCGCCGTCGCCTGTCCGTCCGCGCATGCCATCGTCAAAAACGCTTTCTCGGCCAGCAGCGGGCTCTGCGCCCAGGCCACGCCGTCTTCGGCATGGCATCGCACCTGTCCCATATCGCGCAGCGCGCCGCCCAGCAGCCAGCGCACGGCCGCGGTCACGCTGACGCGCCGGGGCGCGTCGCTCCGGTTTTCCATCCGCAGCAGCGTGCACTTGACCGGCAGTTCCGTATCCACGAACACCCAGACCTCCACGCGCAGGCCCAGCGCCTCGGTCTGGAAGCGGCTGTATCCCGCGGCGTGCGTGCACAGCGCCTGCGCGAAGGGCGAGGCGACCTCTCCCGTCTCTTCGTCGCGCAGCCACAGAAATTCTCCGCGCATGTCCCGCACCGGGTCGGAGGCAAAGGCGGTCAGGCGCCCGAGGCGGCTGTTTCCGGCAAAGGTAAAACCCGATGCGCGCTCCGTAAGCACCGTGCCGAAGCGCTCGTTGGCCAGCACGTTGCACCACGGCTGCGGCGGCAGGCGGTAGATGACATATCCGCCGTCCGCGCGCAGGCCGCCGTATCCGTTGTCCAGCGCCAGGCCGCCGTGCGCTTCCGCCCGCTGCGGCCAGCCCCGCGCCTTTTGGGGCCAGTTTTCTCCCAGCTCAGGCAGCTTTCTGCGCTGTTTCGCCAGCTGCGCGCCCAGCGTGCCCGCGCCGCCGGCCACGCGCAGCGCGGCATGTCCGCGCAACGCGTCCGCCGCCGCCGCGTCCAGCGCCTGCGCATCCAGCAGATACACGCCCGCGCTTTTGTCAATCCAGTCGCGCGAAGGGCCGGCGCACAGCAGCTCCCGCAGCGCGTCGCGCAGAGGCTGCGCGTAGCCTTCCCGGCAGGCGACGAGCAGCGCCAGATCGCTCCACAGGCCCAGCGCGCGCAGATACGCATGGCAGCGGACGAGCAGGCGCGCCAGCGGCAGATGGCTCATGTCGGACACTTCCGCCAGCACCACCGGCACGTCGCCTGACATGCCCAGCCGCCACAGCGCCTGACGCCCTGCCAGGCAGGGCGCCTGCGCGCACAGGGGCCACAAAAGCCAGGACGCCATGCGCTGTGCGGTCAGGCGCGCGTTTTCATCCAGCGACAGATACCGGGCCGTCACCTCTTCCTGCATCCGGGAAAGCTCCAGCGCGCGCAGCACCGTATCCCTCGCCATGTACTGCGCCGACAGCGACCGCGCTTTTTCTTCCTCCTCCACCGCCGCGGTCACAAACCATACCCGCGCCGTCGCGCCCGCCTCCACGCGCAGGGGCAGGCGCAGGCTCATGCAGGCGTCCAGCACTGCCCCGGTTTCCCCGTCTCCCTCGGGACAGGGCGTGCCCAGCGCCGCGGGATTGTCCAGCCGTTCGCCGCGCCCCAGAAACGCGCCGCGCGCGGTTTCCAGGCGTATCGCGCCCGCCCGGGCGTCCGTGCCCGCCGCATGCAGCAGCAGCGGCCAGCGCTCGCCGGGCTTCTGGGGCCTGCGGGCGGCGAGCGCCGCGTGGGCGTCAAGGCGCCTGGTCTGCACAAACAGCGCGCTGAACGCAGGGTGCGCCTCCTCCGCGGCCTGCGAGGCCAGGCCCGCCTCCAGAAAGCTGCATATTTCCAGTTCCACCGCGGCGTCGGGCGAGGCGCGCAGGCTCACCAGCTGCACCGCCGCGCCGTCCAGCGGAGAAACAAAGCACGTCAGCTCCGCCGCCAAGCCGTCCCCGTCGCGGGAAAAGACCGTGCGGCCGCGCTCAAAGCGCACCTCGCCCGTGCGGTTGAGGCTAAAGACCGTGCCGCCGGCACGCCGGAGATATACCTGCGGCCCGCCTTCATAGAGCGGGTCGGGCCGCCACCGGGTGAGCATGACGCCGTTATGGGACACATACCCGTTTCCCCGGGCGTCCAGCACCATCGTCGTGCCGCCTCCGCCCAGCACCTGCGCCTCGGCCGGGAAGAGCGTGCGGTCCGGCCGGCGCACGGTTTCCACGCATGACGGCGCGGGCGCTTCCCTGCGCCGGGGCCGCGCGCAGGCCCGCAGCATGGCGGCCGTCGGGCGGCGTTCCTGGAGCAGCAGGGCGTATGCCTCCGCCTGCGGGAGGCTGTGGAAGTGCCGGGTCAGCGCGCCGCCGGTCAGCTGATTGCAAATGGAGGCCAGAATCATGCCCTGATGGTGCGCCATATGGCTTTTGACCAGGCGGTAGGCGCATCCCTCCGGAAGACGGCGGCGGCAGAAATCCGCCGCTTCATAAAAGCCCAGCTCTCCGCACCAGCCCATCTCTATCATCTGTTCCAGGTTTTCCGCCGCCTCGCGCGGCAGCTCGCCGAGCGCCAGCGCCGCGGCATACGGCGCAATCACGCGCTCGGCGCGGGCGGTGCGAAGCGCCAGGCGCGGCAGGCCGAAGGCCTTGTACTGATAGTTCAGCTGCGGGTCAAAGGCATAATAGCCCGATTCCGAAACGCCCCACGGGCCGCCGCCGAACGCGCCCACCTGTTCGCGCGCCGCCTGCCGGCAGGTTTCGCCCAGGAGCGTGCCGCGCGGGCTTTTCAAAAACAGCGAGGGCAGCAGGTATTCAAAGAGCGTGCCGCTCCAGGACAGCAGCGCCGCGCCGCGCCGCGTGCGGGTCATCGCGCGCCCCAGCCTGCGCCAGTGCCGGACCGGCACCTCGCGCCGCATCACCGCCAGAAAGCTCAGCAGGCGCGATTCGCTGGCCAGCAGGTCGTAATGCGCATCCCCCGTCTGGCCGGTCTGCGCGTTGACCCCGATATAAAACAAATCCCTCGTCCCGTCGTACAGCGCGCCAAAGTCCATCGCGGCGGCCAGCGCGTCCAGGCGCGCCGGCAGCGACAGGAGGTTGGCGTCCATCTGTGAAAGCCGGCCGCGCAGCGCCTGCGCGCACAGCAGCAGGCAGGCGCACAGGTTTCCGCTGTCCACCGAGGAAACGTAGCGCTGGTTCAGCGGGCGCAGGGTGCGCACGTCGTACCAGTTAAACAGATGCCCGTTCCAGGTGGCCATGGATTCCATGGTGTCCACCGTCTTTTCTATCCGCCGCCCCGCCGTGTCCGCGTCCCACAGGCCCAGCTCCATGGCGGACACGCAGGCCAGCAGATACATGCCGATATTGGTCGGCGAGGTGCGCGGCGCGATGCCGCGCGCGGGCTCAAGCTGCAGGTTGTCGGGTGGGAGATGGTGCGTCGCTTCGGTCACGGTGCGCGTAAAAAAGCACAGCGTTTTGCGCGCCACGTCCAGCAGCATCTGCCGCTGCCGTTCGCTCAGCGGCCGTTCGCGCTCCACATCGCCGTCCAGCCGGCGCGCCGTCAGCGGCGCCATCGACCACAGCGCGGCCAGCGGCGCTCCAAACGCCAAGCGCACGGGCGACGGGAGGCAGGCCGCCAGCAGCAGCCCCGCCGCCGCCCAGTTCGGCCAGAAGCGCGCGGCGCTCCGGCCGCTTCCCTGCCGCTCGGCCTGTGCGGAAGGCACCCATTCCAGCAGGCGGCGGCGGGAGACCAGCACGCGCCAGAGCGTGCGCGCCGCGGCGTCCAGCAGGCAGACGGCCTCGTAAGGCCACAGCAGGACGCGCGCGGCCGCCGCCCGCAGGCTTTGCGGCGAGGGCGGAAGCAGCGCGCGCACATGGGGAAGCAGAAGCCCGCCGAGCACCGCCATGCCTTCGCCGCGCCACATGCCGGCGATGATGAGCAGCACGGCGGCCGCGGGCACGAGGCTGCGGCGCAGATTGTCATAGATTTTGAACTGGTTCAGCAGGGAAAGCGGGTTTCGCATCCAGCCGTTTTCGCCCCGGACGAAGGGCAAAAGCCAGGGCAGAAGCTGCCAGTCGCCGCGCGTCCAGCGATGCTGCCTCCGCATCCAGCCGCGCAGGCTCGCGGGCTGACTGTCGTAGAGCGAAATATCGCAGGCCAGCGACGCGCCGCACAGCGCGCCTTCCAGCAGGTCGTGGCTGAGCACGGTATTTTCGCGGATTTTTCCGGCCGTGCCGGCCACGAAAGCCGCCACGTCGTACACGCCTTTTCCGGCGAAGCTGCCCTCGCCGCAGAGGTTCTGGTATACGTCCGAAAAGGCGGTCACATAGGGGTCAAAGCCCCCGTCCCCGCCCCACAGGCTGGCAATGCGCGTGCGCACGGTTCCGGCGCACACCTCCATGCGCGGCTGAATGACCGCGCAGCCGCGCCGCCGGCCCTGCGCCGTCATCGGCCGGTTGAGGGGATGCTGCAGCATGCCCGCCAGCTCCAGCGCCGAGCCCGGCGGCAGGCTGGTGTCCGCATCCAGCGTAATCACGGTTGCAAACCGGCCCCGCAGGGTTTCCGGCGCATCGCTGGCCGCCGCCAGCTCGTCGGGGAATACGCCGTCCAGCAGCGCGCGGTTGAGCGACTCCAGCGCGCCGCGCTTGCGCTCGCGCCCCATATAGCGCTCCGCTCGTTCGTTCCATGCGCGCTGCCGGTGCAGGTAGTAAAACCCGCCGTTCCATACCTCGTTGAGCGCCCGGACGGCGGACAGCGCCGCTTCGGTCACGCCGCCGTCCTCCGGCTCCACGGCGGCCGGCCCGTCCTGAAAGTCGCCCAGGAGCATATAGGAAAGGCGCGATTCCGGATTGGCCAGGCGCAGCACCGACAGGCGGCGCGCCATGTCCAGCGCCGTTTCGCGGTCCGACAGCAGCGCGGGCACCACCACCAGCACCTCTCCCTCCACCTGATCCGGCGCCAGGCGGGGCATGCGCCGCGGCGGCGAAAGGCGGTGGATGCACAGCGCCGAAAGCTGGCGGAATCCCTCTCCCGCCACCAGCAGCGCCGGGGCGACCGTCCAGCTGCGCACGCCCAGCGCCCAAAGCAGCACGGTCGCGGCCAGGGAGCCCAGCATGGTCCCCAGCACGTACAGCGTCGCCGCATGTGCGCCCAGCCACCTGGCCGCGCGCAGGGAAAGCGGCGCGCTGCCCAGCGTCCGGTGCAGCGCGGGCGCGCCCGCGTCCATCAGATAGTACCCGACATGGCCGGACAGCGCGGGCGTATCGCCGTGCGCGCGGTTCTGCGCGCATTCCAGCGCCCGGTTCGCCACCACGGCTTCCGCCACGCCAAAGCGCTCCGCCAGGCGCGCCGCCCGTTCGCGGTACATGGCGCGGGATTCGGCGTCCATGCGCGGATAGACGCCGGCCGGGTCGCGGCGCAGCGCGGCGTCCACGGCGGAGAGCGCCTCCAGCGTGGGACGGAGGTCCGCCGCGGACAGCGCGCGCAGGGACTGAATGGCGTTGGCCGTCCACAGGCAGGCGCGCGCCTGTCTTTCGTGCTCGCGGTCGGCCAGTTCCGCCGCGGTCACGCCCATGCGCGCCAGGCAGCCGTCCAGCTTTTTCAAAAGCCGGGCGTCCTCCCGTTCCTGCCACAAAAACGCCAGCCTTTCCCAATATGCGGCGGACCGGCGTCCCGCGGCGATATCGTCCGCCGTCTCCGCCAGCGCGCGTTCGCGCTCGGCGCGCTCGCACTGCGCGGCCAGCGACGAGAGCAACAGCAGCAGCGCGCGGCGTACCGCCGCGGGCAGCAGCCGCAGCTCCTTTTCGTCCAGGAGCCTGGCGGCCTGCCAGGCCCTGGCGGCGCGGCGCAGGCTTTCTTCGTCCGCGCGGCCGTCGGTATGCGACAGCCATGCGGCGGCAAAGCGCGCCACGCAGGGGACGCCCCTGCGCGCAGGCAGGGCGGGCGCGCCGCGCAGTTCGCCGCGCAGCGTCGTCATCGTCTCTTCCAGCATGCGCGCGTTGTCGACAAGCCAGCGCGCGGCCGGCGTCAGCGTCTGCTGCTCGGCGCGGGCGCGCAGAAAATCCAGCGCGCGCGTCAAACGGCGTCGCGCGCCGGCAAGCGGGTCCAGCCTCGCGCGCCCCGTAGGCCGAAAGTCGGCGGAAACGGCGCGCAAATGATTCTCCAGCGCTGCGTCCTGGAGCGGCGCATCGCGTGAAATGCTCTCTTTTTCTGACATGAAACGTCCTCCCGTGACGATATTGTTGCCTTCTCATGGCCTTCTAATGCAAAAAGGCTTGCCGCAGCGCGGCGGTTGCGGTACAATATTCTCTGCCGTGAAAAAGGAGGAATCCGATGCCGTCTGTTGTGATGGTCAATGCGGTCTGCTCGGGCAGCCACGGCCGTATCATGTCCGATATCGGGCGCGCGGCGCAGGCCGCGGGCTTCCGGACGCATATCGCTTTTGCGCGCGGCGCGGCCAACGGAGCGGACATCCGCATCGGTTCGATGCGCGACGTGTACCTGCATGTTGCGGCCACGCGCCTGCTGGACCGGCACGGCCGCGCCTCCCGGCGCGCGACGGAGCGGCTGACGCGGCAGCTGGCGGATTTGCGGCCGGATGTGCTCCATCTCCACAACGCGCATGGGTATTATCTGCACTACGAGACGTTTTTTGCCTTCCTGCGCCAAAGCGGCATCCCCACCGTCTGGACGCTCCACGACTGCTGGGCCGTCACCGGGCATTGCAGCCATTTTGTTCGGGCAAACTGCATGCGTTGGCGGGACGGGTGCCATCGCTGTCCCCTGCGCCGCGAGTATCCGCAGTCCTGGCTGTGGGACGCATCGCGCGAAAACTGGCGGCGCAAGCGCGACGCCTTCTCCGCGCTGCCCAACCTTACGCTCGCGCTGCCCTCGCGCTGGCTGGAAGGCGTTGTCGCCGATTCTTTCCTGCGGGACGTGCCGCGGCGCGTCATCCCCAACGGCGTGGACTTGTCGCTGTTTTCCCCGCGCGGCGACGGCGGGCAGACGCGCAGCGCGCTCGGGATCGGGCCGGAGGAGCCGCTGCTTCTGGCGGTTGCGGCGCCGTTTGACGCGCGCAAGGGCTATGCCGACGCGCTGGAGGTTGCGCGCAGGACGCGGGGGCGCGCGCGCGTTGTGCTGGTCGGCCTGACGCCGGCGCAGCTGCGCTCGCTGCCCGAAGGCGTCGTCGGGCTTGCGCGCACCGAGGGGCCCGAAGCGCTGGTGTCGCTGCTGTCCGCGGCGGATTGCCTGCTGAACCCCACCTACGAGGATACGTATCCTACGGTCAACATGGAAGCCATGGCTTCCGGAACGCCGGTCGCCGCGTATGCGGTGGGCGGCTGCGTAGAACAGCTGGAAGCGCCCGTGGGCATGACCGTTCCCTGCGGCAACGCGCAGGCGCTGGCGGAGGCCGCGCTGGCGCTGGCCGCGCGCAAGGGCGCGCTGGCCGGCGAATGCCGGGCGTACGCGCAGGCGCGCTTTGACCGCGCGCAGGCCGTGGAACAATATGTGGCGCTTTATCAAAAAAAGATTGAGGACGCTGGAAAACTATGCTGACGAAACGCGAAAACATCTGGAACCTGCCCAATTTGCTGACCCTGCTGCGTCTGGCGCTCATCGGCGTTTTTATCGCGCTGTTCGCCTCCGGGCTCCGGCTGTGGGCGCTGGGAACGTTCCTGCTGGCCGCTTTGACGGATTTTCTGGACGGCCGCATCGCCCGCAAATACCATCTCATCACCGATTTCGGCAAGCTCATGGATCCGCTGGCCGATAAGCTGATGCTGCTGACCGCGCTGACCTGCCTGACGATTGCAGGAGACCTCCCGGTCTGGATTGTCATCGTCGTCGCCGCCAAGGAGCTGTTCATGATTGCCGGCGGCATGTACATGCTGCGGCGCGGCATCGTCGTGCACGCGCATTTTATCGGCAAGGCCGCCACGGCCGCGTTTCTGCTGGCGGTCACGGTTTCCTTCCTGCACGCGTATACGGCTCCCTGGGATTTGGTATTGCAGTGCGTTGCCGTCGCGCTGACGCTCGCAGCGATGGTGCACTATATCTGTACCTCCTGCCGGATGCTGCGCGCGCAGGCGGAGCGGCCAAAGAAGTAAAGGCGCGCCCGCCGCTTCCGATTGTCCGTCGGCAGGTATGCAAGGGCCGGGACTGCGGTTTCGCAGCCCCGGCCCTTGATGCTTTCGCGCTTACAGGGTGTTTTCCTCCGGGTCGGTCTGTATGCCCCCGCCCGGTTCCTCCGTCGCCTCCGTTTCGTCCGAAGGCTGCGCCTCGCCCGGCAGCGCGGGCGCGCCCTCCGGCGCTTTCGGCATGCCGTCCGGCGGCGTCGGCATGTCTTCCGGCGCGCCCTCCGGCGGAATCATTTCCTCTTCGCCCGGCATCATGCCCTGCGCGCCGTCCGGCCGGAAGCGGGTTCCGCCCTGGCTGTCAAAGTCTCCCCGTCTGCCGCCCTGGCCGCCGCCCCAGCCGCCGCCCGGCATGCCGAAAGCGCCGCCCTGGCTGGTCACCAGGTCCGTAAGCTCCACCTCCAGCGCCAGCGTATCGTCCAGATAAATGCCGTACGTTTCCCCCACCGTCATCTCCGGCAGGCTGAAGACCGCATGCTGCCACGACTGCGACGGCGTAAAGGACACCAGCGTGCGGCCCGAAGCGTCGCGCAGGGAGACGGCCTGCCCGCCCTGCGCGCCGTCTACCGACGCGGCCAGCACCGCCTGGCTGTCGCTGTCCGGCACCTGCGCCATTTGACTTGACCCCAGGCTGACCAGCACGCCGCCCGTAAGGGTCATGGTGCCGTTTACGTCAATCGCGCTGTCCCCGCTCATCGCGGGACATCCGATAAACAGCGTTCCGCCCGACATTTCGATAATGCCGTTGGAATCCATGCCGTCTCCCCCCGCCTCCAGCACGAGGGAGCCGCCGGTCACGCAGATGCTGTAATCGCCTACCGCAAACTGGTCTTCGCCGCCGCGCCCCCACGGACCCCAGGCGTTCTGCGCATCCGCCGTCGTCCCTTCTTCCTCCGTGCCGCCGGCCGCGTTGATGGCGTCGTCGGAGCAGACGACGCCTATCTCGCCGCCGGAGATGACGACATCCACGCCCTCGATGCCCTCGTAGGCCTCCAGGACCTCGATGACACCGTCGGCGACCGTCACGTCCGCGTCGCCGTGAATGGCGTCGTCGCCCGTGGAAAGGGTAATCGTGCCGCCCGAAACGTACACGTCGGCATTGGAATGCAGCGCATCGTCAAAGCTGTCCACGGTAATTTCGCCGCCGGTAACCGTCAGCCGGGTTCCGGCCTTCAGCCCCTTGCGGCTGGTTTCGTC
>DVFI01000112.1 GCA_018713305.1 Candidatus Avichristensenella intestinipullorum | reverse complement strand
AAATATGGCCCCGTGTCGCCCTTGGGGCCCTGCGGGCCCGTCGCGCCCGTGTCGCCCTTCTCGCCCTGCGGGCCCGTCGCGCCCTGCGGACCGGCCGGCCCCTGCGGCCCCTGCTCGCCCGTCGCGCCCTGCTCGCCCTGCGGGCCCCGGATATTCGCCGGCTCCGGGTTCTCCAGCCCGCCGTTGTTCGTCCAGGACAGCACCCCCTCCGCACTCACGCTCGGCAGGAAATACGGCCCCTCCGGCCCCTCTGCCGCCGGCAGCCGGAACAAAAAGTCTATGCTCTCCGCGTCCTGGGTGACCTCCGCTTCCGGTTCGCTCCCCTCCGGCAGCCCTTCCACCGCCACCGTTACTTCCTTCCACTTCGGTATCTCCACCGCCTCCGCCGCCGCGTCCTCCAGGCTCCTGACCACGTTCAGCCGCAGCGGCAGCGAATGCCACACCAGCGTCCCTCCCGCGCGCACGCGTACCTCCGCCCGCAGCAGCCCCGCGTATACCAGCGCCCCCTCCGGCACGCTCCATTCCCCGGTCAGCTCGCCGTCCGCTCCCTCCGTCAGCGCCAGCGCGTCCTCTCCCGCCGCGCCCCGCGGCCCCAGCCAGCCCACCGACACCGCCGCGCCTTCCGCGTCAAACGCTTCCTCCCGCTCCGCCGGTATCGTAAACTTTACCCGCTCCGCTCCCCGGTCCAGCGAAAGCCCTGCCTCCGCATACGGCGGCTCCGGCTGCCGCCCCACTATCCTGACCCCAATCATCCCACTACCTCCAGATAGTCCCCGCTGATGTATCCGTCCCGCAGGTTATACCGCACCGGCCACCAGCCTCCCGTCTGCGCTCCCGTGATTGTCACCAGCGTCCCGCTCTCCGGAATCGTCAGCACGATGCTGTAGCCCGTCCCCGGCCCCGACCGCATGTTCACGTTCGTCCCCGTCGTCGCTCCCACGCTCGCCCCGGCCGTCACCGTCACCGCCACCAGGTCCGCCGCGTCTCCCCCGTCCGCGTATCTCGCATACGCCACAAACTGGTACGTCCCCGTCTGCGTCAGCGTATAGGACCACGTCGTCTGCGTCCCGGTCGTCCCCGTGACATCCGTTCCGCTCGGCGTCCTGAGCGTGTATTCGTAGTACGACGGCCCGCCCGTCGCGCTCCAGGAGAACGTCACCGTCTCCCCCGTCTGTACATTCGTCTTGTTCGCCCATACCGTGATGCTGCGCTCCACCGCCGCAGCCTCCGCCGTGCAGTACGGCGTGTACACCGTCACCGAGCTTCCATCCTCGTCCACCACCACCGCACGGAACCGGTACCGCCCCGCGCTCTGCGGCGTATAGCTCACGCTCATCCCCGTCCCCAGCGATACAAACGACCCGTCGTTGTACGACACCGTCAGCGAACAGACGTACGGCGCCGTCCCGCCAGACGCCTCCACGCTCACCGTCACCGATTCCCCCACCGTCACCGTCGTCGCGCTCACCCCTGCGGTCGCCGTCAGCGGCTCCGTCACCGTCCCGCCTCCCGTGCTCGTCGTCCGGTACAGCCGCCCCGTCGCCGGGTCCACGTACACGTTCGCCGCCAGGTTTGTCACGTCGTTCGGGTTGATGGACAGCCCTCCGTACGCGCTCAGCGGAAACCCCGTGCTCGCGCCGCTCTCGCTCAGCACCAGCAGCGCGCTGTTGCCCACGCACAGCCGCAGGCCCCCGTCCCCACGCACTATTGGCCCCAGCTCCGCGTCGTCCTCCACGCTCAGGTCCCCCAGCCGCACCTGCCCTTCCGACGACAGCACGATGCTCGTCCCGTTGTACAGCGACGTGCTCCCTATCGTGAACCCCCCGATGGTTCCCCCCGTCGCCGCTATCTGCCCCGCTATCCTCAGGTTCCCCGTGTTCGCGTCCTGCTCGAACACCACCTGCCCCGCAGCGTTGCGTATCGTCACCCCTGCCGCCGTCAGCGTAAACCGCGTCCCGTTCAGCAGCGCCTCCAGCTCCGTCGCCGTCTGCGCCACCTGCGTCACATTCCCTTCCGTGTCCTCGATGCGCCCGCGCAGCGCCCCGCCCAGGTCTTCAAACCGAAGCCGGTTGAACCGCCTGTACAGGTCGTCGAATATCTCCGTCAGCTGCGCGATCAGCCGCTTTTCCGACGCGCTCCACCCCTCCGGAACGCGCAGCGGCTCGTATTGATGCATCGTCGTATATTCCCCCATGCTCCGTCCTCCTGTCCTTTTGCGCTCCGCCTAGTCCGGGTCCAGCTCCGCCAGCACCTGCATGCCCCCGCTCAGCGCCCAGGCCTGCCCGTCCCGGCTCTCTATTTCCACCCGAAACCGCCGTCCGCTCCCCCCGAACGTCAGCCGCTTCTGTCGCCCCGTGTCCCCCGCCTCCACCTCGCATATTTTCGTCCTCGCGCGCTTTTCCGTCCGAATGGTGATATACAGCTTCGTCGCCTCCCGCGCCTGCGGCCACAGGTACACCGTCCAGCCGCCCTTGCGCGCGTCCTTGCGCGAAAGCTCCAGCCACGGCCCCACCCACCGGCACGGCGTCGCCGCGCCCTGTGTGAAGGCGTCCTCTCCCCAGCGGTATACCCGTCCCGGCTCCGTCGCGCTGGTGAAAAACAGCCCCTCGCCCGTGGGCAAAAACGCTTTCACGCTCACCCCCTCGCGCACGAGCCACGTCTGCTCCCGCGCGTCGTATACCAACACCGCGCTGTTGCTTTCGGCCCCGTCCAGCGGCAGCGCGCAGTAGTACCTCCCCCCGTATACGCACCCGCGCGCCTGCTCCAGCGCCTCCCGGTTCATCCGGGCAAACACGCCCCGCGCATATTGCGGCGCGTAGGGCGCCACGCTCAGCCCGTCGTACTGCAAAAGCCCCTCCCGGCCCAGCATGAGCATTCTCTCCCCCTCCACCGCCACCGTGCCGGCGAAGGCCGCCCCGCCTCCGTACTGCTCCTTGAACGCGTACTCCCCGGGGTCCGTCCCCAGTATCCTCCATACCCTCTCCCGCTTCAGCGCGATAAGCTGCGACCCGAAGGGCATGAGCGCCGTAAAGCTGTCCCCGTCCCATGACGGCTGCAGAATGTCGCCGGCTCCGTCCTCGGGAATCTCCACGTTCGCCGACCAGTCGAACGGGTCAAACGGCGCGGAATAGACCAGCATGTCCGGGTCGTCCTCGATGGCCCCGCCCCATATCCGCTCTGCATAGCGCGCAATCACGCCGAACTTCCGGGGCGTCTCCACCCGCGTCACGCTCATGTCGTCCCCGCGCACGCAGACCATTCCGTCCTGCGCGTTGGACAGCAGCAATACGTCCACCGGCGCGTCCGACCCCTCCGGGTTCATCTCGTAGGTCACCCAGCTCCATGCGTCCGTCCGGTACGCTTCCGTCCCCTCCGGATACCCCAGCTTCGTCCACGCCTCCCCGTCCGGCAGCATCCAGTACAGCGCCCCGCCGCTGGCCGCCACCAGCACGTCCCGCTCTCCCTCCTCCGCGTGCCACCGCCGGTGCAGCCGCGCCAGCGTCCCGATGGGTTCCTCCAGCTCCGCTTCCAGCCGCCGCGCCCGCGCCGCCGCCGCCAAAACCCCGCCCCGCGTCTCCACGTTCACCGCTTCCACCGCGTACCGCGGATCCTCCAGTACCCCGTCCCCTCCCTGGTACAGGCCCAGAAAGCCTTCCAGCTTTAGCCTCGCCGTCTGTTCCGCCATGCCCGCTCCCCGCTCCTTTCCGGGACGCCGCGCCCCGCGGCGTCCCTCTTTTCTCCGGTCCGGACGGCCTACGGATATATCCCCGTAAACCGCGACCGTCCCGCGCGCAGCGCCCTGGCACGCGCCTCCTCAAATGCCGCCCGGAACTGCAATCCCCGGCTTTGCCGCTGCGCGTTTCCGTTTCGCATCAGCATCCAGCTCGCATAGTCCGCAATGGCCCCGTGCGCCCACGCCGGCAAAACGGGTTCGTCCTCCTCCGTTTGCAGCATCTCACATTCCTTCAGGCCAAACGCCTCCGCCAACCGGTCGTATCCTTCGTTGATGTACTGGCTCAGGAGCGGTTCGAGCACTGCCGCCTCTTCCGCGTCCCCGGTTGCCTGTATGGTCGCGCGCGCCCTCAGCGCACCCAGGCGCATGGTTCTACTCCACGTCGAAGCGCTCGCCCGCCTGCTTAAAGAGCAGGTATAAAGGCGCGGGCGCTTCCACGGTTACGCCGCGGCGAATCAGGAACACATGCCCGTTGATGGCTGCCTCCGCATAGTCGTTCGCATCGTCGCCCTCCTGCTCCGGATTCCTGTGCAGGCGCATGGATACGCGCGGACAGTTTTGAAAATAGCGCTCCATATCCGCTTCCGACGCCTGCGCGCGCGCCTCCAGCGCCTTGTTCCGCTTGGTCTTCATGAAACCCCTCCTTTTATGCGCTCACCGCGTGTTCAAGCCGGATAATCCAGCTGTCCTGCAAAATGGTCGCGGCAAAGCCCTTCACCTTCCAGGCGACCGTACCGCGCTGTTTGAGTGGATCGCTCGCGCCGCCAGAGCCCGGCGGCATGATGATGGTTTCGACGTTGCGGCCGTACCCGCCCAGCTCCACGGCGCCCGCCGCGTTTTCTCCATAGATGAGCGTCGCATGCACGTCGATGCCGCCCGTGCCGCCGCCCGTCGGCACAATCGTCGTCGTATAGCCGTCCGCGCCCCAGTTTTCCGTCGCCGTCTCGCCCGGGTTCCAGCGCAGAAGGAGCGTCGCCGGGTGCTTGTCGTCCACATAGGGCCGCGCGTCCTCGATGCAGACCGTCTGCACGCCGGCGCTGCCGGACTGCGCACAGGACACGTCGACCAGCATGCCGATTAGCTTGCGGCAATCGTCCTCCGTCAGCGCGTCGCTGACCGTCAGCAGCCGCGACGCCGCGTCCCAGGCGCTCACGGCCAGGCTTTGCTTCTGCCCGTACAGATACGTCTGCGCCCTGAACACCTTCGCGTTGGGGCTTTCAAAGAACTTTACCTTGTAGATGGTGCCCAGCTCGTACTTTTCGGTCTTCTGCTTGTCCTGGTACTTGGACACATCCGTCCACATCGCATCGCCCGTCAGGTCATGCACGGCGTCCACCGAGATGACGGCGTGATAGAATCCGTCCGGGAACGGTTTGCAGTTGTTCTTCTTCAGGAAGCGCACGGCCTTTTTTATCATGTCGTACGTCAGCTTGTCCTCCGCGGTAATCTGGCTGCGCGCGGTGATGGTGTCCTTGGGGAACTGTACGTTCATCCCGGCGCACAGCGCGTCGCGCGCGATGGAATCCAGCGACAGGGCCGCTTGGTCGGAAAGCAGCTTGACCGTCTCGCGGTGGATGTTGTCCAGCAGGAAGAAATTCATTTCATCGGTAATTTCCACATGCGCGCCATAGGGCTTGACGGTCGCATACAGCGCGGTCTGGGTCAATTCCTGGCCCGCCGGGGTCACGCCTTCCGTCAGCGGCGTCGTCACCGCGCCAAAGGGCGTAAAGCGGCGGAACTGCACGCGCCGGCCGTTATGAGGCGGGAGCGGACGCTTCTGCAAATCGCGGCAATGCACCAGCTCCGGCATCACGTTTTTCAGGAGCGCCCGGTCGTAGTATTCGGCTACCGCCGTCGCCACGCCCGCGCTGGTCGTTTTGTTCAGATTGTCAAACACTGCCATATCGGTTTTTCCTCCTTCTTATCGCAGGTCGATGACTTCGCCGCGCGCCAGGCGCTCGTCCAGCGCCTCCATTTCGCGCTCGCTCAATCCCGCGACGCTCTGTCGCGTGTTGGCGTTGTTGGGCGCGCGCACCGCGGCGGGCACGCTGCGGCGCTGCGCGCTCTCGCGGCCCAACAGCCAGCCGTACGCGATATAAAAATCCCATTCGCCGCTGAGCACCTTCTCCCGCACCGTCGCATCGCGCCGGAACGCTTCGAGCATGTCCGTCCCAAAGCGCGAAAGCACATCCTCCGCCTGGGCCATCAGCGCCTGCGCGCGCGCCTCGAAAACGCCCGCGCTCTCCTCGTCAGACGCCCGGGCGTCCTGTGGCCGCCGTGCCCTGTCCGCTTGCGCCTGTCGGTGTTCCATCTGCCTTTGTTCCATCTTCGTTTTCCCTCCTTTGTTTTGCCTGCCCGTCCGCTTCCGCGCGCCGTATAACCGCCAGGACCTGTTCTTTGCCGTCCGTCTCCAGCAGCTCAAAAAGTGCGCTGAGGGGGAACGGCGCGCCGGCCTGGGACGCCATGGTATACGCCTGCAGGAACAGCTCGTTTCTGGCCTGCACCCGCATGGGATTTCGGCGCTGGATTTCCACGCGCACCGTATAGGGCGGAGGCGGCAGCACGCCGCGTACCCGGCCGGTCCCCTGCCAGATGACCTGGCGGATTTGTCCGTTGCGCCCGGTCACGCGCTGCGCGCGCCCCTTGCCGTAGAACTCCGATACCAGCCAGATAATCTGCTCCACCATCCGCGCAAACCCCTGGTTCAGCGCGGCCGTGCGCAGCCTGGACACCTTGCCGCCCGCCTCCTGCAGGCTGGCAATCGCGCTGGCGGCCGTCACGCCGCCGACGGTTTCGCCCCGGGTGAACTGGTTCTGGCCGCTGTCCTGCTTGATGTCGTTTTGCATCTGCAGCATCTGCGCCGTCACCAGCCCGGACAGGGGCGCGGACGTCATCCAGCGCACCGCGTCTTCGTCGATGTTCCCTCCTTCCACAATGTTCTGCTGCCAGTCCGTCAGCGCGGCATTATCAATCTGTGCGTCTCGGCGCACGAGCAGGCGCGTCTTGGAAGACATCCGAAGGTTTTCGTCGATGTATCGGGCATAGCGGTTGATGTAGCGCATCATCGGCGCAAACTCGTGCATCATGCCGTTGCCCACCGGAACGCCTTCTATCGGCGTGTGTACGTCCAATACGAACGGATACAGCCCATGCGCAAAAATCCCGTCCGGGTTTTCGCTTTCGCTGGCTTCCAGCAGCGCGCCCCCGGCCAGCAGCGCCACATGCACGCTGTACCGGCGCGTCCGCGCATCGTAAAGACGATACCAGTACTCCAGCATCATCGCGCGCTCCTCGTCCGCCCCCTGGCGCTCCTGCCATGCGTCGGGCACCCCCACCTCCTCGTGGGCATACTCCTCCGCGCCCACATACGCGGCGGCCTGCGGATAGTGCGCCGCATACCAGCTCATCGGGTGCCAGGAAACCTTGATCAGCGCGCGCGCATCCTGAATGTCCTCTGCCACCGGGTCCCACAAAAACGCCTCCACCGGCCAGCGGAGCATCGCCACGTTTCCCTGTCCCGCGTCCATATCGCCGTCCCAAACGATTTGGGTCACGGCTGTCCCGGTAATAAAGCAGTCCTCCACGCGGCGCCGGTGCAACACCTCGTAGTGGTTCTGTTCCAGGATGAAGCGGACGATATCCGCCAAATCCTCCGCCGTCTGCGCCTCCTGCTCGCGCTCGGGGAGCAGCACCGCCTCGGGCATACTGTCCATCTGGTCGGCCACGCTGCTGTTGAGCGTCGCCTTGAGCGTCTGCAGCTGAAGCGTTCTTCTTTCCTGCGGGGTGCCGGGTTCATCCTGCCATGGGTCCTCCAGCAGCGCGATGCGCCGCGCCTCCCGTGCGCGCTCGTGCATCTCGCGGCACCCCTCGCGAAACACCTCCAGCCGCTCGTAAGCCTCCCGCACCAGCGCCCGCTCCCGTTCGGTCAGCGGCTGGGCCGCCCCTGCGGGCATGGCCGCCCGCTGCACGCCAAAGTATCCCTTCATTCCATGCCTCCTTGCTGCCCGTAGGGCTTTGACATCAAAAAGTACCGCGTCTCGTCGTATACATGGTCCTCCGCGTCCGTGTCCACGTCCTCCACGCGCGCGGCGTCGTACGCCAACGCCGGCACGGTGCGGATGAACTGCCGGCAGCAATCGAATACATACAGGCCCGGCCGTCCCTCCGGGTCAAAGCGCAGACGGCCGTGCAGCTGCATCTTGCCCGCCAGGCGCGCGTTGTCGCCCTTGCGGAACTGTACGCCCTCCGCGCCCATCTGCTGGGCGATGCTCTCGCCGCGCGACCGCTCGAATATCGAAGGGTCGGCAATCCGGTCAAACCGGATGCCCTCGCGCCGCTCCTCCTCTTCGCGCGCCAGAATGCCGCGCGCAATCTCCTTGGGCGACAGCTCCATGCCCCGGTTGGGCGTCCCGTTCCATCCGTACCATTCGCGGTAGCGAAACGCCGTGCCGCTGGGCGACACCGCCCACCAGCCGACGGAAAATGGCTTGGAGTATCCGTGGTCAAAGCTGACGTATCGCATCCAGTGGCCCGGGATGGCAAAAGGCTTTATCACATGCGTCCAGCGCCTCTCGCCATAGCGGGTCGGATCGTCGCGGAACTCCGTGAACACCTGCCCCTCAAACGCGTTCCAGTCTCCCTCCAGCAGCGCCCGGCGCAGCGCCTCCGGCTTGCTTTCCAGCTCGAAAATGTACGCCTGTCCGACGTGCGGATTCTCCGTGGCCAGCGCGGGGATGTACTGCGTGGAGACCTCACGTTCCCTGCCCAGCGCGCGGCTGAAAATCCGCTGTCGCACCGGCTTCATGGGCGTTCCGGCGTCCACGAACCTCGCCCGGACCCACGCATGCCCGATGCCTCCGGGGTTGGAGGCGCATCGCACCACCGGCACGATGCCCAGGCTCGCCTTGGCGCGCAGCCGGGTCTTCAGGTACTCGTACACCGGCTGTTCAAAGCTGGTCAGCTCGTCAAAGTACAGCCAGTGCATTTCCGTGCCGGCATAGTCGTACATGTCCGCCGTGCCGCGGCAATGGCGGAAATGCAGCACCCCGCCGCCCACGACCTGCATCTCGTGGCGCGAGGCGTTGTAAAGGCCGATTCTCCGGGGAATCGACGCCCGCGCCTCGGCCACCAGCGTATCCTCCAGCTCCCGGTACGTGCGCCGGAACAGGTATGCATGCGTGCCGGGATGCATCAGCACGCGCGCCAGCGCGTCCATGACCAGCGCCTTGGACTTTCCGCCGCCCGCCGCGCCGCCAAAGAGCGCCTCGTTGGCCCGGGATTGATGAAAGGCCGCCTGTTTGGGCGTCGGCCGGTAATCCACCTCAATCCGCATCCGACGCCGCCTCTCCGGGCGGGGGCATGTGCAAAAAGACCACCTGCACCGCGCCCTTCTCCAGGCTCTCCAGCCCGTCCGCCAGCTTCAGCAGGCGTTCCGCCGCCTGCTGTACAATGCGCTTGTCCTCGTCCTCCAGTTGCCGCACCAGCGCCTCCCATGCCTTGGGGCACATGCCGCGCACAAACGATTCCATCGCCTGGTCGCGCGCCCGGCAGAACGCCAGGTTCTGGCCCCATGCGCGCAGCGTGCTTTCGGCCACCCCGACCTGCGCGGCCGCCTCCCGCCGGCTGGCGCCCATGCCCAGCAGCTCCGCCGCCATCCGCTGCTTGACCGTCAGCTCCGCTTTTGCCGCCCCCCGCAACGCTCTCCCCTCCTTTGCGCCCACCATACGCACCCCGCCGGGGAATTTCCAGTCATTTTCGTGACGCCGCAAAAAGTTTCTTCCCCCGTTGCAGGAAATGACACGGCCCGTCCGTTTTATGGGTAGCACTGTCAAAGGGGGAAGTATCTTGAAAAAGCGCCTGTTTGCCCTGATTGCGGCGCTGTCCGTTCTCTTGTTCGCCGTGCCGGCATCCGCCGCGGTGCAGGCCTTTAATACAGAAGCCGTCACCCTCTACGAAGCGCCCGGCTATGATTCCTCGCGCCTGATGGTGGTGCCCGACGGTTCCTTCCTGTTTGTCACAAAATATACGGATACTTGGGCGTATGTGGTGTACAATACCCAGGAAACCCGCGTCGAAGGCTGGGTCTTCCTGTCTCTGCTTCGCTTCCCCAGCACGGAGCAGCAAACGCTGGGCATCGTCATCTCCGAGGACGTATCCCTGCGCGAGGAGCCGTCGGGCCTGTCCCGCCAGCTGATTGTCTTTGACAACGGCACCCTCTTTACCATCCTGGGCGAGCAGGACGACTGGTACTATATTTCCTACGCGGACCCCGACACCGGCATCGCCTACCAGGGCTATCTCCGCAAAAGCCTGGTCGTCGTCAATCCCCGCAGCATCACCGTCCAGTACGACAGCACGCCCCTGCTCGCCTATCCGGAAGACGACGCCCCGCAAATCGCCGCTCTGCCCGCGGGCTATGTGCTGACCGTCATTGCCGAATACGGCGACTTTTATGTCGTCAATTACAACCAGGCCAGCGGCTTCCTTCCGCGCCATCTGATAGACTGAGGCATCTTCGTGCGCTGCCTGCGCGCGCGGCCTTTCTTCGGAAAGGCCGCGCCGTATAATATTGTGAAAAATATGCCAAACTTTGGCTCGACAGATTCCCTGAAACGTGGTATACTGACTGTGTTTGCAAAGAACGACTTTCGAACAGTTGAGGAGCGTGCCGTCATGAACAAAAAGACCATTGAAGATGTCCAGGTAACCGGCAAAAAAGTCCTTGTCCGCTGCGATTTTAATGTCCCGCTTGATGCAGATTTGAACATCACCAACGACAACCGCATTCAGGCCGCGCTGCCGACCATTCGTTATTTGATGCAGCATGGCGCGCGCGTTATCCTGTGCTCGCATCTGGGCCGTCCCAAGGGCGAGCCGGACCCGAAGTTCTCCCTCAAGCCCGTCGCCGCGCGGCTGAGCGAGCTGCTGGGCGTTCCCGTACCGCTGGCGGAAGACGTCGTCGGCCCGTCCGCGCAGGCGATGGCCGCCGCGCTCAAGGACGGCGAAGTCATGCTCATCGAAAACGTCCGCTTCCATAAAGAAGAAACCAAGAACGATCCCGAGTTTGCCCGCCAGCTTGCCTCCCTGGCCGAAATGTATGTCAACGACGCGTTCGGCACCGCGCACCGCGCGCACGCTTCCACCGAGGGCGTAACCCACTATCTGACGCCCTGCGTGGCCGGCTATCTGATTGGCAAAGAGCTTTCCGTCATGGGCAACGCGCTGGAAAACCCGGAGCGCCCGTTCGTGGCGATTCTGGGCGGCGCCAAGGTTTCCGACAAAATCGGCGTCATCAACAACCTGCTGGAAAAGGTGGACGTGCTCATCATCGGCGGCGGGATGGCCTACACGTTCCAGAAGGCCATGGGCGGCCACATCGGCAACTCGCTGTGCGAGGAAGATAAGCTGGACCTGGCCAAAGAACTGCTCGCCAAGGCCGCCAGCCACGGCAAGCGCATCGTGCTGCCCATCGATAACGAAGCCGGCAACGCCTTCAAAAACGATTGCCTGCATATCACCGTCCATTCCCAGGACATCCCCGACGGGTTCGAGGGCATGGACATCGGGCCGCGCACCCGCGAGCTGTTCTCCTACGAAATCGCCCGCGCCAAAACCGTCATCTGGAACGGCCCCATGGGCGTCTTTGAATTCCCCAGCTTCGCGGCCGGCACGCGCGCCATCGCGCAGGCGTGCGCGGACTGCGAAGGCGTGACGATTATCGGCGGCGGCGACAGCGCGTCCGCAGTGACCAAGATGGGCTTCGCCGACAAAATGACCCATATTTCCACCGGCGGCGGCGCTTCGCTGGAATTCCTGGAAGGCATCGAGCTGCCCGGCATCGCCGCGCTGGACGATAAGTAAGCAGCCCCCGGCCATCCGCTCCCTTCCCTGCGCCGCGCGGGGAAGGGAATCGTTATGTATATTGTGTTATCAGGAAGGAGCACCGGTCATGCGCAAACCCATTATCGCTGGCAACTGGAAAATGAACAAAACCCCCTGCGAGGCCAAAGAACTGGTCGAATCGCTCAAGCCCCTGGTCTGCGACGCGCAGTGCGACGTCGTCGTCTGCGTGCCCGCCGTCAATTTCGCCGCCGTGGCCGAGGCCGCGCAGGGCAGCAATATCCGCCTGGGCGCGCAAAACATGCATTGGAAGGAAAGCGGCGCCTATACCGGCGAGCTTTCCGCCGCCATGCTGCGGGCCAGCGGCGTCGAATACGTCATCCTCGGCCATAGCGAACGCCGCCAGTATTTTGCTGAGACGGACGAAACCGTCAACCTCAAAACGCTCGCGGCCGTCGCGGCCGGCCTGACGCCCATCGTCTGCGTCGGCGAAACCCGCGCCCAGCGCGAGGCCGGCTATACCGACGCCCTCGTCGCCTATCAGACGCGCATCGCCCTGACCGGCCTGACCGGCGAACAGGTCGAAAAGATTGTCATCGCCTACGAGCCCGTCTGGGCCATCGGCACGGGCCTGACCGCGACCGACGAACAGGCCAACGAAACCATCGGCGTCATCCGGCGCGCGGTGGCCGACGCCTTCGGCGAGACCGTGGCGGCCAATATCCGCATCCAGTACGGCGGCAGCATGAACCCCAAGAACGCGCACGGCCTGATGATGCAGCCGGAAATCGACGGCGGCCTCATCGGCGGCGCCAGCCTGAAAGCCGCCGACTTTGCCCAGGTCGTACACTTTGAACGGTAAGCTTTGGAGAGGTGCGCTATGAGCAGCAAACAAATGACGGCTCTGATTATCATGGACGGCTTCGGCATCGCCCCCAATGTGCATCGTAACGCCATCCGCGAGGCGGGCACGCCGAATCTGGACGCCCTGTGCGCCCGCTTTGCGCACACCACCATTGGCGCCAGCGGCATGGATGTGGGCCTTCCGGAAGGACAGATGGGCAACAGCGAGGTCGGACACCTCAATATCGGCGCGGGCCGTATCGTCTATCAGGAGCTCACCCGCATCACCAAGGATATCCAGGACGGCGCTTTCTTTCAGAAGGAAGAGCTCATCTGGGCCATGGACACGGTCAAGGCAAACGGCGGTACGCTGCACCTGATGGGCCTTCTGTCCGACGGCGGCGTGCACAGCCATAACACGCATCTGTACGCCCTGCTGGAAATGGCCAAAATGCGCGGCCTGAAGCGCGTGGCGGTGCATTGCTTCCTGGACGGCCGCGACGTGCCCCCGTCCAGCGGCCTGGACTATGTGCGGCAGCTCGAAGAAAAAATCCGCGAAATCGGCGTGGGCAAAATCGCCACCGTCATGGGCCGGTACTGGGCCATGGACCGCGATAACCTCTGGGATCGCGTCCAGCGTGCCTACGACGCCCTCGTGCTCGGCAAGGGCCTGACCGCGCAAAACGGCGAAGAGGCGGTCGAGCAGTCGTACGCCAAGGGCGAAACGGACGAATTTGTCCAGCCGACCGTCGTCCTGGAAAACGGCGGCCCCGTCGCCTGTATCCGTCCGCAGGACAGCGTCGTCTTCTACAATTTCCGTCCCGACCGTGCCCGCCAGCTGACCCGCGCGTTCATCCTGCCGGACTTCGACGGCTTCACACGCGCCAACGGCTATTTCCCCGTGCAGTATGTGACCATGACCCAGTATGACGAAACGTTCACCAACCTGCGCGTGGTCAATAAGCCCGAAACGCTGACCAATACGCTGGGCGAATACATCAGCAGCCTGGGCATGACGCAACTGCGCATTGCCGAGACGCAGAAGTACGCGCATGTCACCTTCTTCTTCAACGGCGGCGTCGAAGCGCCCAATCCCGGCGAAGACCGCGTCCTGATTCCCTCCTCCAAGGTGGCCACCTTTGATTTGAAGCCAGAAATGAGCGCCTATGAAGTCACGGACGAGGCCATACGCCGCATCCGGTCCGGCCAGTACGATTTCATGATTCTCAACTTTGCCAATTGCGATATGGTCGGCCATACGGGCGTCATCCCGGCCGCCATTGCCGCTGTCAAGGCCGTGGACGAGTGCGTGGGCCGCGTGGTCGGCGCCGTGCTGGAAGCCGGCGGCCGCTGCATTGTCACGGCAGACCACGGCAACGCGGACCAGATGGTCGATCCCGAGACCGGCGAACCCTTTACCGCCCATACGACCAATCCCGTTCCCTTCATCCTCTGCGACCCGGCGCGCGAGCACGCCGCGCTCCGCCAGGGCGGACGCCTGGCCGACATCGCGCCCACGCTGCTGGACATGGCCGGCCTGCCGCAGCCCGCGGAGATGACCGGACAGAGCATGATTCAGCCCGCCTGACCCGGAGGAAGCCGTCAGCCAAGCCCGGACGAGCGCCCAACCAACGGATGGCATAGCCGTCCTTCAGACCGTCGACAAAGCCCTGTCGACGGTCTGTCGCTTGTAAGGCTGCCGGTGCATCCGGACGGCGAAAAAACGCCATTTTCCTGTGCGCAAAGCGCCCGCCGGAACATGACGGCGAAAGCGGCCTGCAGCCGCTCCTGGCGGCGTGCACGCCGCCGCTGCGCATGGCATGGGAAGGGGCCTCGGCCCCTTCCTCCATCTCCACAAATGCGTGCCCACTTCGTCGACAAGCCGGCGCCCGGCAACGACGGCTTTTCCGCCGGAGCCCGTTTGCCATGCGCCTTTGGCACAGCCGGGGAAACGCCCCGGCGCTTGAGACCCGCAGCCCTGCGCTTTCTCTTCCGCCTCCGCCGCCTTGCCAGCCGCCGCACCCCTGTGCTATACTGAACCTGCACATCGGAAAGAGGGGTTGGCATGCTGCACATCGGCGACAATAAAATCGTATCCCGCAAAAACATCGTGGCGATTCTCCCGCAGAAAGCCCCGCATGCCGGCGCCCTTCTGTTTCTCGCCGACGGCCGCGTTCTGACCACGCCCATCGCCGCCGCAACCCTCCGCAAGCGCCTGCGTCCGCCCGAGGTATCCTCCTGCGCACAAACCAGGTAAGCCGCGCGCCTCCGTGGCTTCAGCGGCCTTTGTCTGCATGGCAGCGGATGCATAGGCGTGCGCAATTCCGCTGTAAACCATGCATGGCGAAGGCGCGTTCGCACCTCGCTCCTGCGCCCCGCCTCTTCCCCCGGTTCATTTCCCGCAACATCATGTATTTTCTCGTTTTTGCCCAGTTTTTCATTTTTAAAATGCTCATAAAATGCTAACGTTTTCGTGTTGTTTTTGCTTCCATTTTTGCGCAAAATATGATATAATTAATCGGTTGCAAATGTGCTCTGCATTATCACGATCTGTCCAAAGGAGGCGCACCATGCCGACATCGGCAAATCATTACGACGAGACGCAGATTCAGGTGCTGGAAGGCTTGGAAGCCGTGCGGAAACGCCCCGGCATGTACATCGGTTCCACCGACGTGCGCGGCCTGCATCATCTGGTTTATGAGATTGTAGATAACTCCATTGACGAAGCGCTGGCCGGCTTCTGCACGGAAATCACCGTCACCCTGCGCCAGGACGGCAGCGCCTGCATTGAGGATAACGGCCGTGGGTTCCCCGTCGGCATCCACCCCAAGCTGGGGCGGCCGGCCGTGGAAGTGTGCCTGACGGTTCTGCATGCGGGCGGCAAATTCGGCGGCGAGGGCTATAAAGTATCGGGCGGCCTGCACGGCGTGGGCGCGTCGGTCGTGAACGCGCTGTCCTCGTGGCTCCGCGTCGTCGTCTGCCAGGACGGGAAAATCCATGAACAGGAATACCGGCGCGGCAAGCCCCTGTACGATTTGCGCGTCATCGGCGAAACGGAGAAAACCGGCACGCGCATTGAGTTCATCCCCGACGTGCGCAGCGATGACAACCCGGACGGCGTCTTTGAAACCGGCGATTTCCAGTATGAGGTGCTCAAGGCGCGCCTGCGCGAAATGGCCTTCCTGAACAAGGGTATACGCATCGTCTTTGAGGACGAACGCTCCGGG
Source organism: Candidatus Avichristensenella intestinipullorum (assembly GCA_018713305.1). GTDB lineage: Bacteria > Bacillota > Clostridia > Christensenellales > Aristaeellaceae > Avichristensenella > Avichristensenella intestinipullorum. The sequence continues at coordinate 24,221 of DVFI01000112.1, read as the reverse complement.
AAAAGCCGCGTTTTCCACTACGAAGGCGGCATCATCGAGTTCGTCAAATACCTCAACAAGAATAAAAACACGCTTTTCCCCGAGCCGATTTATATCGAGGGCATGCGCGAGGACACCTCCATCGAAGTCGCCATGCAGTATAACGACGGCTATACGGAAAACGTCTTTACCTTCGCCAACAACATCAATACCGTCGAAGGCGGCACCCACCTGGTCGGCTTCCGCTCCGCGCTCACGCGCGTGATCAACGACTATGGCCGCCGCTTCAATATCCTCAAGGGCGAGGGCGCCAAGCTCGAAGGCGAGGATATCCGGGAGGGCATGGCGGCCATCGTCTCGGTCAAGCTGGTCGAGCCGCAGTTTGAAGGGCAGACCAAAATGAAACTGGGCAACAGCGAAGTGCGCGGCATGGTGGACGGCCTGGTGGCGGAAAAGCTGTCCTCCTTCCTGGAGGAAAACCCCGCGGTCGCCCGCGTCATTCTCGACCGCTGCATGAGCGCGGCGCGGGCCAGGGAAGCCGCCAGAAAAGCGCGCGAGCTCACGCGCCGCAAAACCGTCCTGGAAAGCGCAAGCCTGCCCGGAAAGCTGGCGGACTGCACGGAGCGCGACCCCTCCAAATGCGAAATTTTCCTCGTCGAGGGCGACAGCGCCGGCGGCTCCGCCAAGAGCGGACGCGACCGCCATTTTCAGGCGATTCTGCCGCTGCGCGGCAAAATCCTCAACGTGGAAAAAACGCGCCTGGACAAGATTCTCGCCAACGCGGAAATCAAAGCCATGATTACCGCGTTCGGCTGCGGCATCGGCCAGGATTTTCATCTGGATAAGCTCCGCTACCACCGCATCGTCTGCATGACCGACGCGGACGTGGACGGCAGCCATATCCGCATCCTCATGCTGACCTTCTTCTATCGCTATATGCGCCCGCTCATTGAAAACGGCTACGTCTACATCGCCCAGCCGCCCCTGTATAAGGTCAGCCGCGGCAAGTTCGAGCGCTATGTGTACGACGACGAGGCGCTGGAAGCGCTGCTGAACGAAATCGGGCGCGACCCCAAGCCGGATATTCAGCGCTATAAGGGCCTGGGCGAGATGAGCAGCGAGCAGCTCTGGTCGACCACCATGGACCCTGCCAACCGCAACATGCTGCGCGTCACCATTGAGGACGCCATCTCCGCGGACGAAATCCTCTCGCTCCTGATGGGCGATAAGGTCGAACCCCGGCGCGAATTTATCGAAGAGAATTCCAAGCTCGTCGTGGATTTGGACGTATAACGCGCCATAGGCAGGAGGAATAGCATGGATACCGAACGGCTTGTCAATGTCAATCTGGAAGAGGAGATGAAAAAATCCTTCATCTCCTATGCCATGGCGGTCATTATCAATCGTGCGCTGCCGGATGTGCGCGACGGGCTCAAGCCCGTGCATCGCCGCATCCTCTACGCCATGCACGAACTGGGCATGACCCCGGACAAACCCTACCGCAAAAGCGCCCGTATCGTCGGCGACGTGCTGGGCAAATACCATCCGCACGGCGACACCGCGGTCTACGACGCCATGGTGCGCCTGGCGCAGGATTTTTCCTGCCGCTATATGCTGGTGGAAGGCCAGGGCAACTTCGGCTCCGTGGACGGCGACAGCGCGGCCGCCATGCGCTATACCGAGGCGAGGATGGCCCGGATTACGCAGGAAATGGTGCGCGACCTGGATAAGGAAACGGTGGATTTCTACCCCAACTTCGATGAAACGCTCATGCAGCCCGCCGTGCTGCCCTCTCGCTTCCCCAACCTGCTGGTCAACGGCTCCAGCGGCATTGCCGTCGGCATGGCCACCAACATCCCGCCGCATAACCTCGGCGAGGTCATCGACGGCCTCGACTACCTCATCGACCATCCCGACTGCACCGTCTCCGACCTGATGACCTTCATCAAGGGCCCGGATTTCCCCACCGGCGGCATCATCCTGGGCAAATCGGGCATCTACGAAGCATACAATACCGGCCGCGGCCGGCTTATCACGCGCGCCCGAACGGACATCGAGGCCATGTCGGCCAACCGCAGCCGTATTCTGGTCACGGAAATCCCCTACATGGTCAACAAAGCGCGCCTGATAGAAAAAATCGCGGAGCTGGTGCATGAAAAGCGCCTGGAGGGCATCTCCGATATCCGCGACGAGAGCGACCGCAACGGCATGCGCATCGTCATCGAGCTCAAAAAGGACGTCAACCCCACCGTCGTGCTCAATTATCTCTATAAGCACACGCAGCTGCAGGAAACCTTCGGCGTTATCATGCTCGCTCTGGTGGACGGCGAGCCAAAATTCCTCACGCTCAAGCAGATGCTCTTCCATTATCTGGAGCACCAGAAGGATGTCATCGTCCGCCGCACCCGCTATGAGCTCGACCGCGCCGAGCAGCGCGCCCATATTCTGCAGGGACTGCTCATCGCGCTGGATCATATTGACGAAGTCGTCGCCATCATCCGCGGCAGCCGCAACGCCAACGAAGCGCGGCCTCGCCTGATGGAGCGCTTTGCGCTGAGTGAAAAGCAGGCGCAGGCCATTTTGGATATGCGCCTTTCCCGCCTGACGGGCCTGGAGCGCGAGCGCCTGGAGGAGGAACTCGCCGCGCTGGAGGCGACCATCGCCCACCTCCAGGCGGTGCTGGCCAGCGACCGGATGGTGCTGGATATCATCAAGGAAGAGCTGGGCGATATCCGCCGCCGCTACGCGGACGCGCGCCGGACGGAGCTGACGGCTCTGGAAGGCGAAATCGACCCGGAAGACCTCATCCAGGAGCAGGACATGGTCGTCACCCTCACCCACTTCGGCTATGCCAAACGCTGCGCCAAGAACGTCTACCGCTCGCAGAATCGCGGGGGCCGCGGCGTCTCGGGGCTGACCACGCGCGAGGAAGACTATGCCGAGCAGATGCGCGTGGTCTCCACGCATGACGATATCATGTTCTTCACCAACCGCGGCCGGGTCCATTCCATCAAGTGCTACGAAATCCCCGAGGCGGGGCGCACCGCGCGCGGCACCGCCATCGTCAACCTCCTGCAGCTGGAGGGCGGCGAAAAGGTCACCGCCATGATTCCCATCCCCGCGGACGCCGCCGGCTGCAACCTGGTCATGGCCACCCGCGACGGCCTGATCAAAAAGACCGCTCTGGAGGAATTCCAGAACCTGCGGCGCGCGGGCCTCATCGCCATCATCCTGCGCGAGGGCGACGAGCTGATCGGCGTGGAACTGACCCATGGCGACGACCAGCTGCTGCTGGGCACGCGCCAGGGCATGGCCATCCGCTTCCCGGAGACCGATATCCGCCTGATGGGCCGCGCCAGCATGGGCGTGCGCTCCATCGACCTGTCGGAGGGCGACGGCGTCATCGGGCTGAGCAAGGTCGAGGAAGGCGCGCTGGTGCTGGGCATCACCACCGCGGGCTACGGCAAGCGCACCGAAATCGATGAATACCGCGTGCAGAGCCGCGCGGGCAAGGGCATTATCGCCATGCGCCTGACGGAAAAAACCGGCCTGCTGGCCGCGCAGCTCCTCGTGCAGCCCGGCATGGATCTCCTGCTGATTACCGACGACGGCACCATCATCCGCACGCCCGTGGACAGCGTCAGCATCACCGGCCGCAACACCCAGGGCGTGCGCCTGATGCGCGTCGCGGAAAACGCGCAGGTCGTGGGCGTCGCCCTGGCCGAACCGGAGGAGGACGCCGACGAAAACGCCTCCGCCGAACCGGAGGACAGCGCGGAGGACGAAGCCTCGTCCGCCCCGGCCCGCCAGGAGGATCCCGCGGAAGACCTGTAATGCCGTTGCGGCGCGCTTCCGCTTCGAAAGCGCGCCCGCCGGCTGCGCCGCGGTTTTCCCGGCCCGACCGCGCGCGCCTGTCTCGCCCCGCCCTACCGACGGAAACGGAAGGCCCGGCCGCCGCTTCCGCGGCGCCCTGCAACGTCATAGCAAACCTCTGCCGGCAAAGCGGACGGTTCGGCCGTCCGCTTTGCTTTTGCGTATCCCCGCGGCGCTTCCCGCCCGCCGCGCGACGTCGCCTGCGGGCGCGCCGCTTTTTTGCCTGCGGGCATGTCCGCCAAGCGTCCTCCCTCCCAGGCCGAAGCGGCAGGCAGGCGGGCCGCAGCCCCGTTTTGCCGTTTCCCAAACGCAGTTTGCCGCTTCACGGCGCACGTCCGGCGCAGTCCCCCGGCATTCTTGCCGCCCCTGCGCTGCATCTTACCGCTCCATCGCAGCCACTCACCGCAAAACTGCTGACAAACCGCCCTGTTTCGAGTATGATATCCCTGCCGGCACACCATGGGAAAGAAGGAATGGAAGCATGAAAGTTGAGCTCAAACTCTCACCGGAACTGACCGAAGCCTACGCGGTCATCCATGCTCCGGCGCTGACGGAAGAAATCCGCAGGCTTCTCGACCTTTTCAGCGCGAAGCAGTCGCTCCTTGCGACCGACGCACGGGAGCGCACGGTTCTTTTGCGGCCCGCCGACATTTACATGGTGCAGGTTGAGGACGGGCGGACGAATATCCGCTGTGAAAAGCAAACGTACACCTCCGGCAAACGCCTCTACGAATGGGAAGCACTGCTCGGCGACGGATTCATGCGCATATCCAAAGGCACCCTCGTCAATCTGAGCATGATTGACAGCATCGCGCCGTCCTTCCAGGGCGCCGTCTGCTGCGTCCTGAAAAACGGCTGCAAGGACTATATTTCCCGAAAATACCTGCCTGCGTTCAAGGCGTATTTCGGACTGTAAGGAGGTTATCTGCAATGAAAAAAGTATGCATGAGATTGCTGACCGGCATACCGATTAGCTGCACCCTGTTTTGCCTCTTCGGCATCGTGTTCGATATCATCAGCCAGGGCCGCTTCCTCCTGGAGAACGGGTCGTATACCCGGATGGTACTGGGCGCCCTGGCCGTCGGCGCAGGCTTTTCCGTTCCTTCTGTGATTTACGATAACGACCGGCTGCCCCGCCCCCTGCAAGTCCTGTTCCACATGGGCATCGGCTGCGCGGTCATGCTGCTGGTGGCCTTCGCCGTCGGATGGATTCCCACGGAGCTTGGCCTCTGGACGGTTCTGGCCATCATCGCCGCCATGATTGCCACCGCCTTTGTGGTATGGCTCGGCTTCTGCGCCTACTATCGGTGCGAAGCCCAGAGGCTCAACGCAAAGGTGCAGCAGCGGAAGACACAGTAAACCGCAGCGCGGCGGGCCCGGCGCCTCGCCTGCTTCAGCCGGCCTCCCGCGCCTGCCGCGCATATTTGCACCAGGAAGCCAGCGTGCAGCGCTCGCATGCCGGCCTGCGCGCGCCGCACACCCTGCGCCCGTGGTAAATCAGCCAATGGTGCGCCTCTATCCAGTCCTCGCGCGCTATCGCCTCCATCAGCTGCCGTTCCGTCTGCAGCACGTCCCTGGCGTCTGCCAGCCCCAGCCGATTGGAAACACGAAATACATGCGTATCCACCGCCAGCGTCGGAATGCCAAATGCATTGGCCATGACCACGTTGGCGGTCTTTCTTCCGACGCCCGGCAGGGCCGTCAGCTCTTCCATCGTGCGCGGAACCTGGCCGCCGTACTGCTCGACCAGGATGCGGCAGGCGGCGGTAATGTTGTCCGCCTTGCTCCGAAAGCCGCACGAGGCAATATAAGGATGCAGCTCCTCCGCCGACAGCTTCGCCATGGCGAACGCGTCGGGGAACAGCGGGAACAGCTTTTCGGTTACCTTGTTGACCTGTTTGTCCGTACACTGGGCGGAAAGCATGGTAGCCACCAGCGTCTCGTACGGATTGGAAAAATGCAGCTCAGGCTTGGCTTCCGGGTATAGCCTGCGCAGCTCGGCCAGAATGTGCTCCTTGTCAGACACAGCGCCCGCTCCTTTTTCAGTCCATCAGCATCGCCTGAAAGCGCAGCGCGCCTTCGCGCCAGCGCGCCAGGCCCGCAAACACCCCGCCGCAATACACGCGCACCGGGCCGCCTTCCCTGGCCCCCTTGTCCAGCGCCTCAAACGATTGCATCGCCGCTCCGTTCCGGCAGGCGCCCGCAAAGCGGGCGGCCACGTCCGCACGGGGCAAATGGCGTATCGGGGCATCCAGAGGCGTCAGCAGCGCCGACCGGTCCTCCGCCGCCATCCATTCCTCCAGCGTAACCGCATCCTCCAGACAAAACGCGCCCGTGCGCGTGCGCAGCAGAAAGCGCATGTGCGCCGGACATCCGGCCCGCGCGCCCAGGTCATGGCACAGGGTGCGCACATAAACGCCCCGCCCGCAGGCGATGCGCAAAAGCGCGGTGTCAGGGCCGGTTGCCTCCAGAAACTCTATCGCATCCACCCGCACGGGCCTGGGCGCAAGCTGCGCCGTCTCGCCCCCGCGCGCCAGCCGGTACGCCGGCTTTCCGCCCACCTTCAGCGCCGAATACTGGGGCGGCGTCTGCAGGCTCTCGCCGGTCAGCGCCGGCATGGCGTCCCGAAGCGCCTGCCAGTCGCCCTTCCATGCGCCCGTGTGCGTTACCGTTCCCTGCGCGTCCTGGGTATCCGTCGCGCATCCCATGCAGATTTCGGCAATATACTCCTTTTCCTTGTCCGCCAGCACGTCAAACAGCCGCGCGGCCTTGCCAATCATGATGGGCAGCACCCCTGCGGCTTCCGGGTCGAGCGTTCCCGCATGCCCCGTTTTTTCGCCGGCCAGCGTCCGGCGGACAGCCACCACCGCGTCGGAAGACGTCATGCCCGGCGGCTTGAGCAAATTCAAAAACCCGTTCATCCGTGGCGTTCCCTTTCGGCCAGCAGCAGCTGCTGCACGCGCGCGCAGACATCTTCCATGGGCGCCTTGCAGGTAAACCCCGCGGCCTGCTCATGTCCGCCGCCGCCCAGCGCCATGGCGACCCGCGCCACATTATAGGGGCGCAGCGAGCGCATGCTCCCCTTGACCGCATCGCCCCGCTGGCTTAACAGGCAGGCCATGGCGACGCCCTCGGTGTTGATGCCGAAGTTGATGATGCCCTCGGTATGCTCGCCCAGCGCGCCGCAGCGGTCAAAATCCTCCTGCGTCAGGCGCATCACGGCCACGCTGCCGCCGCCCAGGATTTCCATGCTCTCCAGCGCGCGGCCAATGAGCCGCGTCTGGGCCAGCGGCCGCAAATCAAAGACCCGCCGGGAAATGTCCGATACGTCTATGCCCGCCTCCACGCAGCGCGCGGCCAGGCGCAGCGCCGCCGCATCGGTGTTGAACTGCTTGAAGTTGCCCGTATCGGTCGCCACCGCAACAAACAGACAACGGGCCGTCGGCATATCCAGCGGCACGCCCAGCAGCTCCAGCAGCTCCCCTACCAGCACGCCCGTGGCCGACAGGGGAGAACGGATGCAGTTGATGCGCGCGTAGCCCGGATTGGTCGCATGATGGTCAATCTGCGCCGTGTCGCGCGCCGCGTCAAACAGCGCCGCGCATGCGCCCAGCCTGCCGACATCGCTCACGTCCACCGCCACGGCCAGGTCAAACACATGCCCTGCCCATGCCTCCGGCGCGCAGACCGTTTCCGCCCCGTCCAGGTCCGCGTAGATGCGCGGCACGGGGTTTTCGCAGGCCACGCGCACCTGCTTGCCCATGGAAACAAGCGCGCGGCGCAGCGCAAGCGCCGAGCCGCAGGTATCGCCGTCCGGGGAAACATGAGCAATCAACAGGATATCTTCCGCCGCGCGCAGCGCGCAGGCCAACTCATGGAGCGTCTCGTTCATCGTCCGCCTCTTCCTTCGATGCGTCTGCCCTTTCGCCCTTTTCTTCTCCTGCCTGAGGCAGCACGTCCGCCAGGACCGAGGCGATATGCACGCCATAGGCGATGTTGTTGTCTATCTCAAAGAGAACCTCCGGCGTATAGCGCAGGTTCAGGCGTCTGCCCAGTTCATGCCGAATAAAGCCCGCCGCGTTCTTAAGCGCTGTCAGCATCGGCTGACGCAGCTCGTCCTCCAGCACGCTGATGCGGATTTTCGCGTAGCGCAAATCGCGCGTCACGTCCGCGCGCGTAATCGACCAGGTACCGGTTACGCGGGGATCGCGCACATCCTCGCGCAAAATGCTGTCCACCTCGCGGCGCACCTCTTCGCTGATGCGGTCAATGCGCTCAAAGCTCATGCTGCTCCTCCTTTAAGGACCGGAGAGGCCGGGCGCTCAGCGCTCGACCTCCTCGTTGACGAAACACTCGATGACGTCGCCTTCCTTCACGTCGTTGAATTTCTCCAGGCCCACGCCGCATTCAAATCCGGCGGCCACCTCGCGCGCGTCGTCCTTAAAGCGCTTGAGGGAATCCAGATTGCCTTCAAAGACGACCACGTTGTCGCGCAGCAGCCGGACGGAAGCGTTGCGCTGCACCTTGCCGTCGGTCACATAGCAGCCGGCGACCGTGCCCACGCCGCTGACCTTAAAGGTATTGCGCACCTGCGCATGGCCCAGGATGACCTCGCGATACTGCGGCGCCAGCAGGCCCTTCATGGCCTTTTCCACGTCCTCGATGGCCTGGTAGATAATCCGGTACAGCCGGATGTCCACGCCTTCGCGCAGGGCCATGTCGCGCGCGTTGTTCTCGGGGCGCACGTTAAAGCCGATGATGATGGCGCCTGCCGTCGTGGCCAGCATCACGTCGTTTTCGGTGATGGCGCCCACGCCGCCGTGGATGGTATGCACGCGCACCTCGCTGTTGGACAGCCTTTCCAGAGACTGCCGGACCGCTTCCACCGAGCCCTGTACGTCGGCCTTGATAATCAGGTTGAGGTCCTTGATTTCGCCCTCGGAAATCTTGGTGAACAAGTCGTCCAAAGACACCTTCGCCGAGGATTTGATCAGCGCGGCGCGCTGCTTTTCGCGCCGTTCTTCGACCACCTGGCGCGAGAGGCGCTCGTCTACGGCGCTCAGCTCGTCGCCCGCATCCGGCACTTCGCCAAAGCCGATGACTTCCACCGGCGTGGACGGCCCGGCGGCCTTGACGCGCTCGCCGCGCTCATTGACCATTGCGCGGATACGGCCGTACGCCATGCCCGCCACAATGGTATCGCCTATCCGCAGCGTGCCGTTCTGCACCAGCACGGTCGCCACAGGGCCGCGGCCCTTGTCCAGCTTCGCCTCGATGATGATGCCGTGCGCGCGGCGGTTGGGGTTGGCGCGCAGCTGCTGCATATCGGCCACCAGCAGAATCATCTCCAGGAGCTGATCCACCCCTTCGCCCGTCACGGCGGAAACAGGGGTCATAATAGTGTCGCCGCCCCACTCCTCCGCCAGCAGGTTGTACGCCGTCAGGTCCTGCTTGACGCGGTCGGGGTTGGCGCCCTCCTTATCCATCTTGTTAATCGCCACGATGACCGGCACGTTCGCGGCCTTGGCATGGTTGATGGCCTCGATGGTCTGCGGCATGACGCCGTCGTCCGCGGCGACCACCAGCACGGCGATATCGGTGGCCTGCGCGCCACGGGCGCGCATGGCGGTGAACGCCTCGTGGCCCGGCGTATCCAGGAAGGTAATCAGCCGGCCGTTCAGCTCCACCTGATAGGCGCCGATGTGCTGGGTAATGCCGCCGGCCTCGCCCTCGGTCACATGGCTCTTGCGGATATAGTCCAGCAGGCTCGTCTTGCCATGGTCGACATGCCCCATGATGGTGACCACCGGCGGGCGCTCGACCAGGTCCTCCTCGGCATCCTCGAAGTTTTCCTCGGTGAGGATATCCTCCGCGGTCTTTTCCAGTTTCCGCTCCAGCTCCACGCCAAATTCGGTGCATACCAGCGAAGCGGTGTCGTAGTCCAGCTCCTGGTTAATCGTCGCCATCACGCCCAGAAGCAGTAGCTTCTTGATGATTTCGCCCGCAGGCTTGCCGATGCGCTCCGTCAGGTCCTTGACCGTGATGGTCTCCGCCGTCATGTACGCCTTTTCGATTTTAATCGGCGCCATGGTCTGCTGCACGCTCTGCTGCTTGCGGCGCTTGCGGCCGCTGCCGCGCATGATATCGTCATCCGGCGCGATGCCCACCTCGCGCACGCCGCCCTTGCGGTTGCGCGTGCGCTCCGGATCGTGCTGGCGCTGGTACAGCTTCTTGTTGGGGTCGTAGTTGGATACGCGCTCCTTTTCCACCGTCGGCGTCAGCTCCGGCCCCTTCATCCGTCCGCCCGGACGCACGCCGCCGCGCGCCGGCCCGCCCGCAAACGGGGGACGTCCGGCGTTCTGTCCCGGCGCGGGACGGCCGTAGGCGGGGTTGCCCGGCGCAGGACGGCCATACGGCCCCTGCTGCCCCGGCGCGGGACGCCCATAGGCGGGGTTGCCCGGCGCAGGACGCCCGTACGGCCCCTGCTGTCCCGGCGCGGGACGCCCATAGGCGGGGTTGCCCGGCGCAGGACGGCCATACGGCCCCTGCTGCCCCGGCGCGGGACGCCCGTAGGCGGGGTTGCCCGGCGCAGGACGGCCATACGGTCCCTGCTGTCCCGGCGCGGGACGGCCATAGGCGGGGTTGCCCGGCGCAGGACGGCCATACGGCCCCTGCGGACGCGGAGGCTGCATCGGGCGCGGCCCCGGCGCGGGCGGCACGGGCTTGGGCGCAGGCTTGGCTTCCTCCCCCGGAGCAGGCGCGGGTTTTTCCCGCACGGCCGGTTCCGCGGCCGCAGGCTGTTCCGCCTGCGCCGGCGTCTCCTGGGCAGCGGGCTCCGCAGACGTCTCCTGCACAGGCGCAGGCTGCGCTTCCGGCTCGGTTTCCGTCAGAGGCTCGGCTTGCGGCTCTTCCTCAGGCATGATCCAGGCCGTGCTCTGCTTTTCCTGCGCAAGGCGCTGCTGCTCCAGGCGTTCCGCCTCGCGGCGTTCCTCCTCCTGCTGCACAAACGTCTGCTCGATTTTTTTCAGCGACGCCAGGGTATCGCTTGCGCTTCTGCGAATACGCAGCACATCCTCCAGCAGCTTGCTTGCGCCCAGCGATAATTCCTTGGTTGCTTCCTGTACCTTGAGTTTGGACATTCTGCCCTTGCACCCCCGCATAGAATATGGGTCTGGCCGCCGCTACTGCAGCAGCCCTTCCAGCTTTTGCGCCAACGGCCCTTTCGCCACCGCCGCAATCAGGCGGTTTGGCTTGCCAATGGCTTTCCCCAGCGCATCCGCGCTGATTTCATACAGCGGTACCCGTCTGGCCGCGCATAGACCGCGGTATTTGTCGCGCGTGTTGTCGGATACGCCTTCGTCCAGCAGCACCAGCGCCGCGCGCCCTGCGCGCACCTCGCGCTCGCACAGCCCGTCGCCGCTGGTCACCTGGCCCGCCCGGGCCGCCAGGCCCAGGAATCCCAGCGCTTTGGCCTCATCCATGGGCTTCCAGGGAGGCGCTGAGCGCCTCAAAGACCGCCGCGTCGATGGGATGTTCCAGCGCGCGCTCGAGCTGACGGGTTTTCACGGCCCGCTTCAGGCATTCCGCGCTGGGACAAACGTATGCGCCCCGGCCTGCCAGCTTGCCCGTGCGGTCGAATACCGGTTCTCCCTCCGGCGGCTTGACCACCCGGAGCAGCTCGCGCTTGGGCTTCATTTCCCGACAGCCCACGCACATGCGCATGGGCACCTTCCGCGTTTTCACGCCAGCGGTTCCTCCTCCGCGCCGTCATACGGCTCTTCCGGCGCCTCGAGCGCTTCCTCCGCGCCGTCCAGCATCTCCGTCGCCTGCGACTGGCTCTTGATGTCTATCTTCCAGCCCGTCAGTTTGACGGCAAGGCGCGCGTTCTGGCCTTCCTTGCCGATGGCCAGGGAGAGCTGATTGTCCGGCACAATCACGCGGCAGGCCTTGGCGTCCTCGGCGATAAAGACGCTCAGCACGCGCGCGGGATTGAGCGCGTTTGCGATAAACTCGGCAGGGTCCGCAGACCACTTGATGATGTCGATTTTTTCGTTTTTCAGTTCCGCCACCACATGCTCCACGCGCATGCCGCGGGGACCGACGCAGCTGCCGACCGGATCGATCATCGGGTCGACGGAGAAAACGGCCATCTTCGTGCGGGAGCCCGCCTCGCGCGCGATGGACTTGATTTGCACCGTGCCGTTCTGAATCTCGGGCGATTCCAGCTCGAACAGGCGCTTGATCAGCCCCGGATGCGTCCGGGAGACGACCACCTGAGGCCCCTTGGTCGTGCGCTGCACCTCCAGCACATATACCTTGATACGGTCGTTAACGTTGTATTCCTCGCCCGGCATCTGGCCCTGCGCCTCGATAATGCCTTCCGTCTTGCCCAGTTCCACATACACGTTCTTGCCTTCCACGCGCTGCACAATGGCGGTGAGGATTTCGTTTTCTTTCTCGATATATTCGTCGTAAATGATGCCCTGCTCCGCCTCGCGGATGCGCTGCATAATCACCTGCTTGGCCGTCTGCGCGGCCACGCGGCCAAAGTCGCCCGGCGTCACTTCCACCTTGACGATATCGCCCACGTCATAGTTGGGCTGAATGCCGCGCGCCTCCTGCAGGGAAATCTCCTGCGAGTCGTCCTCGACATTCTCCACAATGATTTTGCGCGCAAACACCTGCACCGCGCCGGTCGTCCGGTCTATCGAGACATCCACGTTCTGCCCGCTGACCGTGCCCTTTTTGAAGTTTTTGCGATAGGCGGATTTGAGCGCCTCCTCAATCGCGCTGAAGAGCACTTCCTTGCTGATTCCCTTTTCTTTGGCAAGCAGGCCGACGGCCTCGATGACTTCCCTGTTCATAGCTCGCTTTCTCCCCCGTCTTCGTCTTCAAAGATAATCACAGGCTTTATCTGCGCGGCGGCCTTCCGGCCCACGCATACCTCGCCTTCGTCCGTCAGAAGGCGCAGCGTTTCCCTGTCAAACCCGGCCAGGGTGCCCTGATATGTTTTTCTGCCATCCATTGGTTTGTACAGTTTGACTTCTACCGGCGTGTTCAGCGCGCGCGCAAAATCCCTGTCCGTCTTCAGCGGCCTGTCCAGACCCGGCGAGCAGACCTCCAGGAAATCATAATCCACCTGTTCCACCCGGGGCTGTACCGCCCGGTGAAAGCGCTCGCAATCGTCCAGCGTAATGCCGCCCGCCTTGTCCAGATAGATGCGCAGATACCGCCCCGGTCCTTCCTTGACCAGCTCGGCGTCCACCAGCTCATAGCCCATTTCCGCCGCCAGCTTTTCGCACAGCGGCGCCACAAACCCATGGAGATCCCTTTGCGGCATATACGCTCCTTTACTTCCGTGGCGTGCGATAGGCCCTTTCAACATAAAAGAGCGGGACGTCCCACTCTCTCTACAACACGCTACAAACCCTATCGGCAAACCCACGGAAGGTATTATATCACGACATCATAAAGAAAACAAGCCCCCGATGCGCACGGCGCAAAGAAATTCCCGGGCTTTCGGCGGCTGCGCTAAAAAAGGGATACCTGGCTTGTCTCGGGCAGCCCGTTGAGCACGCCATGCCCGCGCAGCAGCTCAATGACCGCGCTGGAGACCTTCGCCCGCATCTTCAAATCCTCCACCGACAGAAACACCCCCGCCTCGCGCGCCTCGCGCATCGCCTGCGCCGCGCTCGCCCCCAGCCCCGGAATGGCCGTAAACGGCGGGCGGATTTTGTCGCCTTCCAGCAGGAACGTGTCCGCATCCGAAGCATACAGGTCAATCGGCAGCAGCTCGATACCCCGCGCCGCCATTTCCAGCGCGATTTCCGCCAGCGTCACCTGGTCCTTCTCCGCTGCCGTCAGCTCCTTGGCGCGCACGTCAAAATCATCCAGTTTCTCGCGCAGCGCCTCCGCGCTCTGTCGCATCAGCCCAATGTCAAACCCGTCCGCACGCACGGTATAATACGCCGCGTAATACGCCTGCGGCCGGTACAGCTTAAACCAGGCCACGCGCAGCGCCATGGTAACATAGGCCACCGCGTGCCCCTTGGGGAACATGTACTTGATTTTCTTGCACGAATCGATAAACCAGTCCGGCGTGTCCTGCGCGCGCATGGCCTCTTCCATTTCGGGCGTGAGGCCCTTGCCCTTGCGCACGCTCTCCATGATGGTAAAGGACATCTTGGGCGCCACGCCGCGCAGCATCAGGGCGTTCATGATATCGTCGCGCGTGCAGATGCATTCGGAAAGCGTGGCGGTCCTGCTCGCAATCAAATCCGCCGCATTGCCCAGCCATACGTCCGTGCCGTGCGACAGGCCGGAAATGCGCACCAGCTCCTCCATGGTCTTCGGCTTGGTATCGTCCAGCATGCCGCGCACAAAGCGCGTGCCGAACTCCGGAATGCCGAGCGTCCCCGTCGTGCATCGGATTTGCTCCGGCGTTACGCCCAGCGCCTCGGGGCTTGTAAACAGCGACATGACCCCCGCGTCGTTGAGGGGGAGCTCCCGCGCGTTCACGCCGGTCAGGCGCTCCAGCATGTTAATCATCGTCGGATCGTCATGCCCCAGGATATCCAGCTTGACCAGCACATCGTGCATGGAGCTGAAATCATAGTGCGTGGTCACGATGGGGCTGTTGACATCGTTGGCAGGGTGCTGTATGGCGGTAAACTGATAGATTTCGTAGTCCTTGGGCAGCACGACGATGCCGCCGGGATGCTGGCCTGTGGTGCGCTTGACGCCCACGCAGCCGGCCACCAGGCGCTGCTTCTCGGCTTCGCTGGCCTGCTTGCCGCGCTCCTCCAGGTATTTGGCCACAAACCCATAGGCCGTCTTGTCCGCCAGCGTGCCGATGGTGCCGGCGCGAAATACGTTGTTCTGGCCGAACAGCTCCTCCACGTATTTGTGCGCGATCGGTTGATACACGCCCGAAAAATTCAGGTCGATGTCCGGCACCTTGTCTCCCTTGAACCCCAGGAACACCTCGAAAGGAATGTCAAATCCCTCGCGCCGGCATTCCGCCCCGCACACGGGACAACGGCGGGGCGGCAGGTCCGCGCCCATGCTGGCCAGCTCGTGCTTTTCGTCAAAATACGACCAGTGGCAGCAGGGGCACAGATAGTGCGGGGGCAGCGGATTGACCTCGGTAATCCCGCACATCGTCGCCACAAACGACGAGCCGACCGACCCGCGCGAGCCGACCAGATAGCCGTCGGACAGCGATTTTGCCACCAGCTTCTGCGCGATGTTGTACAGCGTGGCAAACCCATAGCCGATGATGGACCCCAGCTCCTTGTCCAGCCGGGCGCGCACCAGCGCGGGCAGCGGGTCGCCGTAGCGCGCCTTTGCGCCGTCCTCCGCCATGCCGCGAATGTTGTCCGCCGCGTCCTCCCAGAAGGGCTGAAACGTCTCCTTGCCCTCCGGATGGGGCGGAAACAGGCGCACCTCGCCCACGCGCGCGGCAATCCGGTTGGGGTTTTCCACCACGACCTCCAGGGCCTTCTTTTCGCCCAGGTACGAGAACTCCTCCAGCATATCGTCCGTGGTTCTGAAATACAGCGGCGCCTGCTGGTCCGCGTCCTCAAAGCCCATGCCCGCCATCAAAATGGCGCGCGATATGGCGTCCTGCGGGCGCAGAAAATGCACGTCGCCCGTCGCCACCACCGGCAGCCCGCATTTTTCGCCGAGCGCCACAATGCGGCGGTTGAGCGCGCGCAGCTCATCCTCGTCCTTCACGCGCCCTTCCCGCACCAGGAACGCGTTGTTGCCCACCGGCTGAATTTCCAGATAGTCGTAAAAGCGGGCGATGCGCGAAAGCGTCTGCTCGTCCCGGCCGTCCAGCACCGCGCGGTACAGCTCTCCCGACTCGCACGCGCTGCCCACCAGAAGCCCCTCCCGATACTGTTGCAGCAGCGCGCGGGGGATGTGGGGCCGCCGGTAGAAATGATGCAGATGGGCCTCGGAAACCAGGCGGTTCAGGTGGGTCATGCCGGTCTGCGACGTGGCCAGCAGCACAACATGGTGCGCCTCGCCGATAGCGCCGCCGACAAAGGCGGTGTTGAGCGCCTGCAGCGTCTCCGCGCCCCGCCCTTTTGCCAGCGCCAGCATTTTCATCAGCATCTGCGCGGTAGCGCGCGCGTCGTGCACGGCCCGGTGCGCATTTTTCAGGCTCACGCCCACATGCCGGCACACCGCGCCCAGCCGATGGCTTTTCAGCGTCGGATACGCCTTGCGCGCAAAGGCCAGCGTGTCAATGACGGGGCCCTGCCAGCGCATGCCGCACCGCGCCAGCTCCGCCTGCAAAAACGCCACGTCAAAGGACGCGTTGTGCGCGGCCAGCGCGGCGTCGCCGATAAAGTCCAGCAGCTGCTCTGCCGCCTGTTCAAAGCGTGGCTGGCCTCGCACCATATCGTTGGTGATGCCCGTAATCTCCGTTATTTTGGAAGGCAGCGGGATGCCCGGGTCAATCATCAGCGACAGTTCGCCGACAATCTCCTCCCCGGCCATCTTGACCGCGCCGATTTCTATCACGCGGTCCCGCTTCGGCGCCAGCCCCGTGGTCTCGAAATCCAGCACCACCGTCTCGCTGCCGACGGCCCGCTCGTCCGCGCCCTCTACGATGACCGCCTCGTCTATCAGGTATCCTTCTATGCCGGGAATCAGCTTAATGCCGTGCTTTTTTGCGGCCGCAAACGCCTCGGGGAACGCCTGCAGCACGCCGTGATCCGTCACCGCCACGGCCGGATGCCCCCAGGCCGCGGCCTGCGCAATGAGCGCGGTCGCGGAGCTTACGCCGTCCATGCTGCTCATCTGCGTGTGCAGGTGCAGCTCCACGCGCTTGCGCTCCGCCCGGTCCTCGCGCACGGGCGCCTGCGCCGCCTCTATGTCGCTCACCCGGACGACCACTTCCCGCGCAAACTTGTCATACTGACAGTCCCCGCGCACGGTCAGCCAGCATCCGGGGCGAACGGCCTTTGCAATCGCCTCCACCCGGGCGATTTCCTCGGCCGTGGGCGCGTGGCTTTCCTCGCCGCCCTGACGGCGCCGGCTGTAAAACAGCAGCGCTTTGCAGCCGATGGTGCCCGTATAGTCGGTCAGGGAAAACGTCAGCAGCCGCATTTTTCCGCCCGACAGCTCTCGGCAGTCGGCCGCGATGACCTCGCCGCGCACCGTCACGCGGCCGCTGTCCTCGGCCAGCTCGCCCACGGGCGTCGTCTGGGCCGCGCCGATGGCCGCGCCCATAATGCGGCCTTCCGCCTCCCGTTTGGGCTTGCTCCGCGTTTCCTTCGCCGCCTGCTCCGCCTGCTCGCGCACCGCCTCGCGGGCCTTGGCCTCCAACGCCTCCAGCCGCTTGTGCTGCTCGTCCACGTCCTCCTGACAGCACAGCACCGCCTGCACGCGCAGCCGGAACACGTCCAGCATCAGCGTTTCCAGGCGCGCGTCCAGCCCGACCTTGCGCGCGTATTCCAGCGCCATGGCCGAATGCAGCGTCAGGACGACCCTGTCGCCCTCCATGGCCCAGGCCGCGTCCTGAAGCCACGGGCGCACGCCGGGGAAATGCCGGGCCAGGCAGTCGGTCAAAAACGCCGCATACTGCGCCAGCTCGCGCCGCGCCTCCCCGGCCAGGGCGGGGCTGCATACGCGCAGCGAAACCCGCACGCCCGGGAAATGCCGCTGCAGCGCGCCGCGAAGGGCCAGGTATTCCTTCTCGCCCACCAGCCGGTCCGCAAGAAAGCATACCAGCAGCCTCGTCGCCCGGCGGTCCACCTTCGCCGTCTCCAGCGTCAGATGCGCCGCCAGCGGCTCCAGCTCCGCAGGCAACAGACTTTGCCAGTTCATGGTTCTCCTCCGCCATACCCTCTAGGCTTTGCCCCGCAGGGCCTCCAGCGCCGACAGCAGCGCCTGCGCCGGGTCGCCTTCTCCCCGCACCGGCTTTTCGCCGCGCCGGAACAGCGCAAACCCGTCCGGCCCGCCGGCAATGCCCACGTCCGCCTCGCGCGCCTCGCCCGGGCCGTTGACCACGCAGCCCATCACCGCGACCGTCAGCCGCTCGGGCCATAGCCGCGTCGCCTCTTCAATCTTCCTGGCCACGCCGGCCACATCCAGACACGTCCGTCCACAGGTCGGACAGGCGATAATGTTCACGCCCCCGCGCAAACCCAGGCTGCGCAGGATTTCCAGCGCCACGGCAGGCTCCTGCAGCGGGTCGCCGGACAGGGACACGCGCAGCGTATCGCCAATGCCGTCCAGCAGCAGCGCGCCCGCGCCAATGGCGGACTTGACCGTGCCGCGCCCGGGCAGACCGGCTTCCGTCACGCCGATATGCAGCGGATATTCGCACGCGCGCGCCAGCAGACGGTTTGCTTCCACCGTCTCGCGCACGGAAGACGCCTTGATGGAAACGACCACGTCGTAAAACCCGCACGCCTCCAGCATGCGCACATGGGCCAGCGCGCTTTCCAGCATGGCCCTGGGCGTAGGCCCTCCGTACCGGCGGAGCAGCTCCTTTTCCACGGACCCGGAATTGACGCCCACGCGAATGGGCACCCCGTGCGCGCGCGCGCAGTCCGCCACCTTCTGCACCCGGCGTTCTCCGCCGATGTTTCCGGGGTTAATGCGCAGCTTGTCCGCGCCGTTCTCCACCGCGAGCACGGCCAGCCGGTAGTCAAAATGAACGTCCGCCACCAGCGGCGTCGGGGAACCGTCCCGGATTTCCCGCATCGCGCGCGCGCACGCTTCGTCGTAGACGGATATCCGCACGATGTCGCATCCCGCCGCCGCCAGCGCGCGCACCTGCGCGAGGGTGGCCGCCGCGTCCCGCGTGTCGGTGTTGGTCATGGACTGTATGGAAACGGGCGCGCCGCCGCCCATGGCGACGCGCCCGCACATCACGCGCCGGCTCATTGCAGGAGCCGGGTGATATCCTGGTACATCGCAAAGACCGCCAGGCACACCATCAGGCCGAAGCCCACCAGAATCACCAGGCCCTCCTTGTTGGGGTCCATCCGCTTGCCGCGAATCTTTTCAATCGCCAGGAAAATCAGCTTGCTGCCGTCCAGCCCGGGAATGGGCAGCAGGTTGAGCAGCCCCAGCTGAAAACTGATGGAAGCCGCCAGGTTCATATAGGCGCTCAAGCCATAGGCGGCGGTCTGCTCCTGCACCGCGCTGACCAGCCCGATGGGGCCCGACAGCTGGTCCGCGCCCTCGCCGCTGACCAGCAGCGTGCGGACAAAATCATAGAGCATCCGGGACATATAGACCATCTGCTCCCAGGACGCCGCCAGCGACGTGCCCAGCCCCAGCCGCACCGTAACGCGCCGGTATTCGATGCCCACCATCAGCCGCGCGGCGCCTTCGGAAACGGTATAGGCGGGCGTGACGGTCAGCTCCATTTGCTCTCCGTCGCGCTCCACCACAAACAGGATTTCCCGCTCGCCCGCCTCGGCAATGGCCAGGGAGGCGTCTTCCGGCGTTTCCACGGGCTTGCCGTCCACCGATATGATTTTATCGCCCACCATGAACCCCGCCTCGCTCGCCGGCAGCCCTTCCATCAGCGCGCCGACCTCGGCCACCGTGCCCGGCAGCCCGACGGCGGCAAAGAGCAAAAACAGCAGCACAAACGCCGTCACAAAGTTCACCAGCGGCCCGGCCACGGAAATCAGCGCCCGTTTCCAGACCTTCTGCGCCGAATACGCCTCCGGATGGGATTCCATGCCGTCCTCGTCGTCCGCCACAAAGCGGCAATAGCCGCCCAGCGGCAAAATGCGCACGGAATACACCACGCCGGATTTGGCCCGCCTGGACCAGAGCTTTTTGCCAAAGCCCACCGCGAACTCCACCACCCGAACGCCGGTGGCGCGCGCCGCCCAGAAATGGCCCAGCTCGTGCAGCATAATCAGCACGCCCAGCATCACAATGGCGGCAATCCAGTAAAACAGGTTTAGCATCCTTCGCCTCCTAATGCTTGCTCATCCCGGCCCGCACCAAGCTATGCCAGGGCGGCGGCCGCCATGCGGCGGGCCTGCTCGTCCGCCGCCCAAACCGCCTCCACCGTATCGGCCGCCCGGACGTCCACCCTGTCCATGGTGTCCCGCACCGTGCGCCAGATACGGCCAAACGGGATTTTCCCCGCCAGAAACGCCGCGACGGCCTCCTCGTTCGCCGCGTTGAGCGCCGCGCCGGCCGTGCCGCCGGCCGCCAGCGCGTCGTATGCCAGGCGCAGCCCCGGAAAGCGCGCGGCATCCGGCTTTTCGAAGGTGAGCGCGCCCAGTTCGGCCAGGTTCGGCGGCGGCGCGCCTCCGGCAAGGCGCTGCGGGAACGCCATGGCGTACAGGATGGGCAGCCGCATATCCGGCACGCCCAGCTGCGCCAGCACCGCGCCGTCGGCGAATTCCACCATCGAATGGATAATGCTCTGCGGATGGATGAGCACGTCGATTTGCTCCGGCGCCATGTCGAACAGCCAGCGCGCCTCGATAACCTCCAGCGCCTTGTTCAGCATCGTGGCCGAGTCCACGGTAATCTTGCGTCCCATCGACCAGTTCGGATGCCGCAGCGCCTGTTCGATGCCGGCGCGCTCTATCTTTTCCGGCGCCCAGGTACGAAACGGCCCTCCCGACGCCGTCAGGATGAGCCGCCGGGCCGCGTTGCCGTCCGCGGCGCGCAGACATTGAAAAATCGCGCTGTGCTCGCTGTCCACGGGCAAAAGCGGCTGTCCCGCCCGGCGCGCCGCCCGCGTGACCAGCTCGCCGCCCGCCACCAGCGCCTCCTTGCTCGCCAGCAGCACGCGCTTTCCCGCCGCCAGGGCGGTCAACACCGCCGGCAGCGCCGCGCGCACGCCGGTCACGGCCACCAGCACATCGTCCGCCTCTTCCAGCGCCGCCGCCTCCGCAAGCGCCGCCTCGCCCCCCGCCCACCGGCAACCCGCCGGCAGCTCCGCCGGCCTGCTTTGCCTGCCCGTCAGGCAGGCCAAAGCCGGCCGGAACCGCCGCGCCTGCTCGCACAGCCGCTCCTCGCTGCCCGCCGCGGCCAGCGCCGCCACGCGGAAACGGTCGGGGTGGGCGGCAATCACTTCCAGCGCCTGCGTGCCAATGGACCCCGTGCTGCCCAGGATGGAAATACGCCGCATCATATCCCTCAAATCAGCCCGCTGAGCAGGCAATACCCAAAGACCACATACGTCACAAACAGCACGCTGTCCACCCGGTCCATCATGCCGCCATGGCCCGGGAACAGCGTCCCGTAATCCTTCACGCCGCAGTACCGCTTGACCAGCGAAGCGGAAAGATCGCCCAGCTGGCCAAACACCCCGCCGATAAGGCCCAGCACCAGAAAATGCCACAGCGGCGGCATGTCCAGCCAAAGCTGGCCCAGCAGCCCCATCAGCAGCGCGCCCACCACGCTGCCCAGCAGCCCCGCGGCCGACCCTTCCCAGGTCTTTTTCGGCGAAAGCTCGGGCGCCATCCGGTGCTTGCCCACGGATACGCCCACAAAGTACGCAAACGTGTCCCCCAGCAGCGCAATCACGAACGCCAGCAGCGTCATCCACGCGCCGAACAGGGACGGCTCGAGGCGAATCAACGCCAGCATCATCGTCAGCGGCACCAGCACGCTGATAAGCGCGGTCAGCGAGGCCGCCGCGTCCGGCCAGGCCGGATGCTTGCGCAGCGTAATCTGCAGCATCACGCCCATCGCCGCCAGAAACCCCGCCATGTACACGCCCTGTACGCCCACCCACCAGAAAAGCGGCAGCATCGCCGCCGCCATGCCGTATACGGGAAAGCGCGGCGGATGCAGGCCGGCTTTGCAAAACGCGCCGATAATCTCATAACAGCACAGCAGGCACACCAACGCCACCGCAATGTCAAATACCAGCCCCCGCACCCAAATGACCACCAGCAACAGCGCCGCGCTGATGACGCCGGTCAGGATTCTCTGCGCCATGCTCATTCTCCTTTGTCTTGTCGCCCGCCAAACCGTCTTTCGCGCGCGGCATAGGCGTCCAACGCCTGATGATAAGCCTCCCGGTCAAAGTCCGGCCAAAGCACGGACGGGAATAGAAACTCCGCATACGCCGACTGGTACAGCAGAAAATTGCTCACCCGCATTTCGCCGCTGGTGCGAATCATCAAATCCACGTCCGGCTGACCCGCCGTGTCCAGCGCCGCCGCCAATCGCTCTTCGTCAATGTCTTCCGGCGCCAGCTCGCCGCGCCGCACCGCCACGGCCAGCGTTCTGGCCGCGCGCACCAGCTCCGCCCGGCCTCCGTAGTTCAGCGCAATGTTGAGCCGCAGCCCCTCGTTGCGCGCCGTGCGCGCCATGGCGCTGCGCACCGCGTCGCGTTGCGGCGCGGGCAAACCCGCCACATCGCCCAGAATGCGGATGCAAACGCCGTTTCTGTCCAGCTCGTCGATTTCTCTGCGGAAAAACTCCAGCACCAGCCCCATCAACGCGCCCACCTCCTCGGAGGAACGCGACCAGTTCTCCGTGGAGAAGGCGTAAAGGGAAAGCACCGCAATGCCCAAATCGCTGCTTTCCCGGATGATGTCGCGCAGCGCCTCGACGCCGCGGCGATGGCCTAACGCGCGCGGCACGCCCCGTTTTTTTGCCCAGCGCCCGTTTCCGTCCATGATGATGGCGACGTGGCGCGGCAGGCGCGCCGGCGCTCTCCACTCGCTCATGGCGCTTTCTCCTCTCCGACCCGCAGCGCAAACGCGCAGGCGGTCAGGCGCCGTCCGCCTTCCCGCACGCGGACAACGCGAAGCGCGCCGGCCTGTTGCGGCCGGCGCGGCGCACGGCTGATTTCAATGTGCGGCTCCACGCCCGCAGCCCGCAGGCGCAAAATCGCCTTTTCCAACGGCAGGCCCAACAGATGCAACGTCAAACGGACATGATCTCCTTTTCCTTGTCGGCGGCGATTTTGTCCAGCTCCTTGATGGCGTTGTCGTGCACCTTCTGGATATCGTTTTCCGCCTGCTTGAGGTCGTCCTCGGTAATCTCCGAGCTCTTGCGCAGCTTCTTGAACTGCTCCACCGCGTCGCGGCGGATGGCGCGCACGGCCACCTTCGACTCCTCGCAGCTCTTGCGCACCAGCTTCGTCAGCTCCTTGCGGCGCTCTTCGTTCAGCTCCGGCACCACCAGGCGGATAATCTTGCCGTCGTTGGCCGGGGTCATGCCCAGGTCGGACTTCAAAATGGCCTTTTCCACCTGCGGAATCAGCTTGGGGTCCCACAGGGCGATGACCAGCTGGCGTGCCTCGGGCGCGGAGATGTTGCCCAGCTGGTTCAGCGGGGTGGGCGTGCCGTAATAGTCCACGGTAATCCTGTCCAGCAGCTGCGGGTTGGCGCGGCCCGCGCGCAGCGCGGCAAGCTCCTTGCGAAGCAGGGCCGCGGTTTTTGTCATTTTCTCCTTTGCGGTATCCAAAATGGGCTGTGTCATGCAATTCCCTCCTATTGCTTCCTTGGACTCATTTGGCTATATTGTAGCCTGTTTTGGTCCGAATGGCAAGATGGGAAGGCGTTTTTCGCGCCGGCCGGACGCCGGGCTCAGGGATGCACCACAGTGCCCAGGGGCTCGCCCGCCGCGACGCGCAGGATGTTTTCCGGGTCGTCCAAGGCGAACACCCGAACGGCCGGCACGTGGTTTTCGCGGCAGATGGCCAGGGCCGCGGCGTCCACCACCTTCAGGCCGCGCGCCTGCGCCTCGGCATAGGTCACCTCGGGCAGGAATTGGGCCTGCGGGTTTACGTTGGGGTCGTCGTCGTACACGCCGTCGATGTTTTTCGCCAGCAGGATGGCGTCCGCGCCGATTTCCACCGCGCGCAGCGCCACCGCGGTATCGGTGGAGAAGAAGGGGTTGCCGCTGCCGCAGGCAAACAGCACCACGCGCCCCGCCTCCAGATGGCGCACGGCGTCCCGCGTGGTATAAGGCTCGGCAAAGCGAAGCATCTCCACCGGGCTCATCGTGCGCGCGTCCACGCCCATCTGCTCCAGCGCGTCCTGCATCACAATGCAGTTGATGGCCGTGCCCAGCATGCCCATGTTGTCCGCGTTGACCGCGTTCATGCCCAGCGACGGGCCGCGGCGTCCGCGCCAGATGTTGCCGGCGCCGATAACCACCGCCACCTGCACGCCGCTTTCGGCCAGCGTCTTGAGCACCTGGGCCACCCGGCGAATCTTGTCAAAATCAAAGAGAATCCCGTTTTCGCCCAGCGCCTCTCCCGAGAGCTTGAGCGCCACCCGCCTGTACATATCGCCTTCCCTCCCGTTTTTGTCGTGACAAAAGGGAACGCCGGTTCGGCGCTCCCTTCGTTGCAGCAGGGCTGTCAAAGCCCCGCTTTTTTCATATTCTCGGCAATTTCGGCCGCCAGA
>DVFI01000111.1 GCA_018713305.1 Candidatus Avichristensenella intestinipullorum | reverse complement strand
TTCGACATGCTTATCCGCTTTTCCTTATGAAAAAAAGACCGTTGACTTGGTTTTGTCAACGGTCTGAAGGCCGGCGCTGCCGGCCTTTTTCGCCAGGACACGTTTCCCCTGCGCCTTAGGCGCGGCCGGGGAAACGTGCAGGGAAACCTTGCTGCGCAAGGCTTCCGAACCCGCCGCACATGTCGCCGGGTTCGGATTGTATTTGGAGGGCTTCGGCCCTCCAAACCTCCCCAAAGGGGTTTTTCGACAGTCTGAGGAAGGGGCTTGCCGCCCCTTCCTGCATCCCCGCAGAAGTGTTCTCAATTTGTCGCAGTGTTTTTTTACGGAGCGAGGCCGGCGGCGGGTCAAAGCGTCTTAATCAGCCGCACAATCCTGTCCACGTCCGCCGCCGAGGTCAGCAGGCGGCGTTCTCCAAACATCTCCACCACATAGTGCTCCGCGTCGTAGGCGTAGAAAGCGAGGTCGACCTGCGGGAAAGCGTGGCCTTCGCGCAGCAGCGACAGGGAGAGCACCTCCTCGCCCGTCTGCGTGCCTTCGGGAATCAATCCGTCGGAGGCCAGCGCGGTCAGGGCGCTAAAGAGCGTATCCACCTGCAGGGCGTCCGCGCTCTCGCCGTTTACGGTGCAGACGTCCTCGGTCGCTTCGACAACGCCGTCCTCCGTCTCCTGCAGCGGCGTGCCGTGTTCGATTTGAATATCATAGTCCGTTCCGTCCAGCGTCGCGGTGATGGCGGTCACGTCCTCATAGTCCATGGTAAGGATTTCCGTGGCGCGCAGGCTGTCGTTGGTGGCGGCCATGAGCGACTCGGCCGCCTCCACGCCCACCAGGTATACCCGCTCCGAGCCGGACGGCTGGGCATAATAGCCTGTCGCTTCCGCATCCATGACGCCCAGATACATGGTCACGCTCATGGCTTCGCCGTCCGCGTCCGTGCCGTCCACGCGCACGATGCGCTGCGGATTGAGCAGCCCATAGGTTTCCAATGCCTCCTCGTTTGCGCTGTATTGCACGCAGTTTACCCAGGACAGGCCGGCTATCTCGTCCAGCAGCGTCTCGACCAGTTCGGTGTCCATCGGTTTTTCCGCATCGCCGGTAGCAAACCAGGTATAGGCGTCGGTATAGAACTGCTCGCCGCCGTCTTCGGTGCGGGACACGTCGACGAGGTTATGGTCGCCGTCGATGACCAGGCGGTCTGCCTGGCTGACAACGGGCGTTTCCTCCGGGGTGAGCAAATCATACAGCCCGTAGTCGAACGACAGGCTCAGCGCCTGGGCAATGGTATAGACGGCTTCGTTCTCGCTGAACTTCAGGTAATACTCGCCGTTAATCTCGTTCTGATTGCCTTCGTCAAAATGCAGGGTGGAGCCGTCGGCCAGCCCGACGGTCAGGCGGAAGGCCGGTTCCTCCAGGCCGTAGTCGGCCAGGTTTGTTCCGCCCTGCAACGCGCGCGTGGCATGCAGGTTCGCGACGGTTTCCACCATGGTTTCCACGTCGTCCTGCGCCAGCGGGAACGCCGCGTCCCCGTCGTAGGTCCAGCCCTCCTCGCCGCGCGAGAGGGAGATTTCCTCTTCTTCATGCGTCCAGGAAAGCGAGACGATTTCCTCGGTGGAGAGGTTGGCGACGTTGAACGAGCCTTCCGTTTCCACCACGTCTTCGCCGCCGGTCAGCGCCGTTACGCCGAAGTATACGCCCACCATCGCGGCGCACGCCGCCGCCAGGCACAGGAGTTTCTGTCCGCGGCCCATCCGCTTCTTGTTTCGTTTCGTACTCACCGGCGTTTCCTCCTTATCCAAATCCAGATGCCCGCCGCGACCAGCACGCCCGGTATGACGCCGATGAGGATGACGCTCCACAGCGACGCCTGCGCGGACGTCACGGTCAGGTAGTCGGAATCCAGCGACTTGGCGCGGATGGCAATGCTTTCTTCGCGCTCGCTCATCCATCCCAGCGCGTTGAGGAACAGGTCATGGTTGGCCCCGCCCACCATGCTGTTGACCATATCGTCCAGCAGCATCGCGGAGGAGACCCAGACGAGCTTCCCGTCGCCGCGCTGCGAGGCCATCGCCACGCTGAACGGCCCGACGGCGTCGTCCTCCTCCTGCTCGGTGGTCTGCATGTCATAGCCTTCGGCCTTGGCGTAGGAAGAGGCGGAGGTTTGCAGCAGCGTCGTCACCGTCGCGTCGGTCACCTCTTCCATGGCCTCCAGGGGCTGCGCCATGGGGGTCATGGCGTAATAACGGCCGTCAATCAGGGGCTGCGTAATCTCGTGCTCCATCACGTCCGGCAGCAGATAATACGCATAGCCGCTGACGCAGTAATTGGCGTCGCCCTCAATGATCATGCCTTCGCCCGTGGTCACGCCCATGTGCTCCGCCACGGCCAGCAGGTTGGGCATCGCGTCCGGCTCGATGTAGTCCGTAATGAGCAGCACGCTGCCGCCCGCGTCCAAATACGCGCGGAGCCTGTCCGCCTCGTCCTGGGAAAGGTCGCTCTGCGGCGCATGGATGATGACCGCCGCCGCGTCCTCGGGCACGGCCTCCAGGCGGGGAAGGCTCAGCGTCTCCAGGGTCATGTTATCCTGTTCGATAAGCGTCTGCAGCGACTCGCTCAGCTCGCTTTCCCCGTGGCCCTCCAGCGTATAGACGACCGGGAGCGACTCGGTGGTAACGTAATAAATGGCGCTGGTCAGCTCCTGCTCTGCGTTGAAGGAGGTGGTGTAGGAATAGCCGTAGCTGTAATAGTCCATGTAGTATTCAACGACATAGATGTCGTTATAGCTGATGTAGCGGCTGCGGTCTCCGCAGGAAACCACCACGCTGTTGGCCGTCAGCGGCTCTCCGTCCGCGTATTGCTGCGCGGTGCCGGGGTTTTCGATGGGGTCCAGCGTCTCTATTTTGACCTGGCTGGAAAGGTCCGCATACCGCTCCAGGAGGGTGCGGACGGCGCTGTCTTCCTGGCCGGTAATGGTCAAATACGTCAGCGTTACGGGCTCATCCAGCGCGGAGACAATCCGGCGCGTTTGGTCCGAAAGCGTATAGAGCGCATCGTCTGTCAGGTCCAGCTGGGTGACGCTGGTGGGCAGCGCGCCCACGGCCAGGTTGGCCACAATGGCGATAAGCACCACGATGGCACAGGCCGCCATGGAATAGCCGCCGACGCGGAACGTGCGGCTGGTAAACATCTCCTTGAGCGAGCGCTTTGTCCGTTGGCGCTTCTCGCCCGGTTCATGCCGACTCATGCGCTCCACCTCCTCTTTTCCATGGCCTGCACGCTCAAGAACAGAAATACGCCGGCGATGGAGGCATAGTATACAATGGCGGTCAGGTCAAACACGCCGTCCACAATGGTAAAAAAGCGGTCGAACACGCTCAGATGCGTCATCATCGCGGGAAACAGTCCGGCGAAGGCCGCCGAATCCATGCCGTACCAGAAAAACAGCCCCGCCATGCACACGGCCATCACCCCCACGGAGACCACCGTGTTGCGCGTCAGCAGCCACAGGATGACCGACAGCACGACAATCAGCACCGCAAACGCGGTCACCGAGGCCGCGGCGGTCGAGGATATGTACGAGGCCAGCCCCGACATAAAGTAGAGCACCAGCATCGTCACCAGGCACAGCACCGCCGCGGTGACCTGGTTTTCCGTGATGGAAGAGATGAAAAGCCCGATGGCCGACAGGCACGCGCCCAGCATGAAAAAGCCGAAAAGGCTCGCGTAGGCGGCCCGCAGGTTCACCTCGCCAAAGGACGTCAGAAGCAGCGGATACAGCCCCATCACCAGCATGGGCAGCGCCAGCACGACCAGCAGCGCCAGATATTTTCCCAACACCACGCGCGTCATGCTCAGCGGCAGCGCATAGAGCAGCTGGTCGGTTTTCAGCCGCTTTTCCTCCGCGACGGAGCGCATGGTCAGCAGCGGAATCCCGATAAGGAAGATGAACGTGGTGCTGCCCAGGACGTATTCAAAATGCGGAGAGAGCCCGTACAGGCAGCCTACCATCATGTATATGCCGACAAACAGCAGCAAAAACGCCGAAAACACAAAGCCGGTCACGCCGTGGAAATAGGCCCGCAGCTCCTTTTCAAAAACCGCCATCATGTTCCCGCCACCTCCTCATTGTCCTGCGTCAGCTCCAGGAACACGTCTTCCAGGCTCGCCCGGTGCAGCTGCATGCCCACAATGGGCGTATCCGCCGTCACGCAGGCGCGGAAAATCATCGCGCGGACATCGGGGCTGGGGTCGACGGGCAGCAGGACGCGGCAGATGTCCCCTTCCTGTTCCGTCTGCATGTTCTGCGCGCCGGGCATGGCTGCCAGCGCCCGCCGGGCGCGCGGCGCATCGCAGAGCAGCTCTATCTCCAGCCTGGCATCGCCGGCAGAGAGCTTTTCCAGGTTTTCCGGCGTGTCGCTGGCGACCAGCCGCCCCTTGGCGATGATGAGCACCGAGTCGCACACCGCGCTGACCTCCGAGAGAATATGGCTGGAAAGAATGACAGTGTGGTCGCGCCCCAGCGCGCGAATCAAATCGCGGATTTCGATAATCTGCGCCGGGTCCAGGCCCACGGTCGGCTCGTCCAGAATAATGACCTGCGGATTGCCCAGCAGCGCTTGGGCAATCCCCACGCGCTGGCGATACCCTTTGGACAGGTTACGAATCAACCGGTCCATCACCTCCGAGATGCCCGCGCGCCGGGCACTGCGGTCCATCTGCTCGCTCAGCTCCCGGTTCGGCACGCCCTTTGCCTTGCCGACAAAGCGCAGGTATTCGCGGGGGGTCATGTCCGGATACACCGGCGGCTGCTCCGGCAGGTAGCCGATGAGGCGCTTGGCTTCCATGGGCTCCTCAAAAATATCGTGCCCGCCAATGCGCACCTCGCCTTCGCTCGCGCCCAGGCAGCCGGTAAGAATGTTCATCGTGGTGGACTTTCCCGCGCCGTTCGGCCCCAGAAAGCCCGTGATTTTTCCTTTGTCAATGGTAAAACACAAGTCTGACACGGCCACATGCTCTCCGTATCGCTTGGTCAAATGGCTGACCTCAATCAACGCCGCTCCCCTCCTTGCTGATATCACGGCATTAGTATAGAAAACAGAATTGAATAAACATTGGCCGTTTTTGCCCGGAGATATGAATCGTCCGTAAACACTTGTGACACGGCTGTGAACGCCGCGCATGAAGCCGGTGGAACGGCGGCGCGGCCAAAGCGCTTATATCGGAAGCCTTTCGATAATCCAGGCATACGCCGGGATGGCCGCCAGGCTTATCAGCGTGGACAGGGCGACGCCGCCCGCAGCATACTCCGCATCCGCCCCCTGCTCCTGCGCCCACAGGCAGGTCTGCGTCTGCGCGGGCATGCCGGCCTCCAGGAAAAAAACGCTCAGCGCCTGCGCCGGCACGCGCAGCAGCAGGCACAGCGGCAGGCACAGCAGCGGGGCCAGGACAAAGCGTCCCAGGAGCATCAGGCCATAGCCCTTTTGCCAGCGCAGGCCATGGGAAAACAGGTGGCAAAGGGTACAGCCGATAAAGAGCATGGAAAGCGGGGTCACCAGGTTTCCCAGATAGGAGGCCACTGTCAGCAGCAGCTGAGGGGGCCGAAAGCCCGCCAGCACCAGCAGCAGGCTTATCAGGCACGCCACCAGCGGCGGGGAGGCCAGGCGGCGCAGCGGATTGTGCAGGTTGGTTCCGCCGTCGCGCGCCACCTGCGGCGCGCCAATCAGCCACCAGAGCAGCGTGCTCGCCAGATAGAAGAGCAGCACATCGCTGACCGCCGCCTCGCCCAGGATGGCGCGGCAGACGGGCAGGCCCACGAACACCGCGTTGCCGAAGGTAAACAGCGCGCGGAACACCCCGCGCCTCGTCTGCGGCAGGCGCAGCCAGCGGGTCAGCAGGCCGGAGAACAGGTACAGCCCGCCCAGCAGCAAAAAAGGCGCCAGCAGGCTGTGCATGCCCTGCAAGAGCATGGCGCGGTCATACTGGCCCAGCAGGTTGGAGACAATCAGCCCCGGCAGCCCCACGCGCAGCGTCAGGCGGGAAAGGACGGTCGTGGCGTTTGCGCCCAGCCACCCCTTCCGCTCCAGCAGAAAGCCCAGCGCCATCAGCAGAAAAATGACGCACACAATTTCCAACGCGCTTTGAAGCACGGCCCGCCTCCGCCTATTCCACAAACGCGCGGTAAATCGCGCGCACGGCCGTTTCAAAATCGGCGGTATCCACGCCCACAATAATGTTCAGCTCGCTGGAGCCCTGGTCAATCATGCGGACGTTCACGCCCGCATGCATCAGCGCGCCGAACAGACGGGCCGACGTGCCGCGCTGGCGCACCATGCCGCGGCCCACCGTCGCGATAAGCGCCAGGTTTTCGTGCACCTCCACGCTGTCCGGCTCGGTCAGCTCCACGATACGGCGCACCAGCTGTTCCTGCCGGCCCGCCAGCTGCTTCTGGTCCAGCACCACGCACAGCGTGTCAATGCCTGAGGGCATGTGTTCAAAGCAGATGCCCTGCTCCTCCACCGCCTGCAACACGCGCCGGCCAAAGCCGACCTCTGCGTTCATCATCGCCTTTTCCACGGTGATGACGCTAAACCCCTTATGTCCTGCAATCCCGGTAATGGTGGCGTCCACGGTATCCGCGCGCGGCACGATGCGCGTGCCGGGGTGTTCCGGATGCACGGTGGAGCGGATATTGACGGGAATGCCGGCCTTGCGCACGGGAAACACGGCGTCCTCGTGCAGCACGGAGGCGCCCATGTACGAAAGCTCGCGCAGCTCGCGATAGGTCAGGCTGCTGATGAGCCTGGGGTTTTCGACGATGCGCGGATCGGCCATCAGGAAGCCCGGCACGTCCGTCCAGTTCTCATACAGCGATGCCAGCACCGCCCGCGCCACAATGGCCCCCGATACGTCCGAACCGCCGCGCGAGAACGTGTGGATGCGCCCGTCCGGCATGCTCCCGTAGAACCCCGGGATGACCGCAAACTCGTGCTCCGCCAGCGTCTGCGCGCAGACGGCGTTGGTTTTTTCCGCATCCAGGCGGCCGTTTTCGTCAAAAAAGATGACGTCCGCCGCGTCGATAAAGTCCCAGCCCAGATAAGCGGCCAGGAGCCTGCCGCATAAATACTCTCCGCGGCTGGCCGTATAATCCGGCGTTTCTTCCATTGGTATGCGCTGCCGGACGGCGTCCAGCTCCGCCTGCCAGCCGTCGGGCAGGGAAAGCGCCTGCGCAATGCCGGCAAACCGCTCGGCAATGCGGCCGAAGGGCTCGTCGAAATCCTCTCCGCCGGCCGCCAGCGCATGGCACCGATAGAGCAGGTCGGTCACCTTGTCGTCGTCGTCGAAGCGCTTGCCCGGCGCCGAGGGTATCACATAGCGCCGGGATGAATCCGCGCGCAGAATGCTCGCCACGTTTTGAAAGCGGGCCGCGTCGCAAAGCGAACTGCCGCCAAACTTGGTCACAACAATGCTCATGGCTCTCTCTCCGTTTCCAACCGGGAACGCGCCCGATCCTTCCGTCCTTACAGCGTATGTTTTGCCCGCAAGCGCGGTGCCGGCATACGCCCGGCGGCCGTATTGCATGATTATACCACATGCCGCAATATTTGTGAACCATGGATTTGCGGCCCTTGACGTTTTGGGGAATATCATGTATGCTGAGGGATGCTGAAAGAGGAGGGTGCGGATGAGCCCAAACGAAGAAAAACTGCTCTATCTGCTGGATTGCGCGGCCAACGGACGGGCGGCGGACTCCGCGCGCTTTGCGGACACGGATTGGCAGTCCCTGTTCATGCTGGCGCAGGAGCATAAGATTGACGGGCTTTTGCTGGATACGGTCTGCGCGCTGGAAGAGGCTGTCCGTCCCGCGCAGGAAGTGCTGGTTCCTTGGCAGCAAAGCGCCATGGTGACGCTGATGGCCCAGTCCTTTCTTGTGGCGCAGCTGCACGCGCTGCTGGCCGCCTTTGAGGACGCGGGCGTGCAGGCGATTACGCTCAAGGGCGTGGCGCTCAAGATGCTCTACCCCAATCCCGACCTGCGCACCATGTCGGACGCGGATTTGCTGGTCGGGCCCCAGAAGTTCGGGGACGGCTGCGCCGTGATGGAATCGCAGGGCTATACGCTGACGGAGCGCGAGCCCGGGGTCAACGTATACGTGGGGCCGGACGGTCTGCGCGTGGAGCTGCACGAACGCCTCTTTGACCGGACGGCCTACGGCTTTCTGTCGCGCCTGGACGAGGAAAAGCAGTTCCCGCTTTCGCTGGCGCGCCGGGAAGCGGTGTACGGGGGCGAGGCGTGGGTATTCCCGCCGCTGGAGCACGCGCTGTTCATGCTTTGCCACATGGCCAAGCATATGATTACCACCGGCTTCGGCCTGCGCCAGGCCATGGATTTTGCGCTGTTCGTGCGCGCCCATGACGCGGATATGGCGTGGGATGCGTTCTGGGAGGAGGCGCAGACGCTGGGCCTGGCCCCGTTCGCGTCCGCGCTGCTGGAGCTGTCCGCGCGCCATTTTTCGCTTCCGCGCGGCGCCTGGTCCCGGGGCGCGCGGGCGGACGCGGCCGCCGCCGAAGGGCTGCTGGACGATTTGCTGGACGCGGGCGTTTTCGGCCACCGCACGGAGGAAAGAAAGCGCAGCGCGGCGGTGGTATACCGCAGCTTCGAAGCGGAGAACGGCGATTCCGGCCGGGTGCGGCGCGCGCTGTTTCCCTCGGCGGCCACGCTCAAGGCGCCGTACCTGTACGCGCGGGCGCATCCCTGGCTGTTGCCCGTGGCATGGGTGCATCGCTGGGGCCGGTACGTGCTGAGCATCCTGCGCGGCCGGACCAGCCGAACCGAGGCGGCGGAGAGCCTGCGCGTAGCGGACGAACGGCTCCGGCTGCTCAGCCGGCTGGGCCTGCGCGATAAACGTTGACATTTTCCCAAAGAAGACATACGGGTGCAAATCATAAGGAGGAGACGACATGGCGGAGCAGAATCACCAGGTCCCCGACGCGCAGGACGCGCAGAACGAACAGAAAGCGCCGCAGGAAAAGCCGCGCTATATCAAGATTCATCGGGTCATCATCGGCGTGAAGCCCGGCTATATCCTGCGCAAAATCGGCGAAGCCTACATGGTTATGCCCACCGGGCCGCGCATGAAGGAATATCAGGGCATGATTACGCTCAACGAGACGGGCGCCTTCCTGTTTCAGGAATCGCAAAAGCCCAATCCCACCGTGCATTCCCTGCAGCAGGCGTGCAGGGAAAAATATGGCGCGACCGAGGAAGAGGCGAAGCAGGCGGTGGATGCGTTTGTGCGCCAGTGCGGGCAGTGCGGGCTGTTTGAGGTGGAGACCGTTACGGTAGACACCCAGGAGGGCAAGGTGGTGGATGAGAATGCCTGAGCCGACCCGGGGCCCGTTGTACAACGAGCAGGAGAGCCAGAGCATCCGCCAGGAGAATTACGAAAAAACGCAGACGTTTAACCTGTTCCAGGACGCCATGCTCTGGCAGGCGCGGCAGATGCGCATCCCGTACAAGGCCATGTTCGAGCTGACGGCCCGGTGCAGCATGAAATGCCGGATGTGCTATATGCGGCTGGATCCGCCGCAAATCGCCGCCCAGGGCCGCGAGCTGACGACGGAGGAATGGATTCGCCTGGGCCAGATGGCCTTTGAAGCGGGCACGCTGGATTTGACGCTCACCGGCGGCGAGCCGATGCTGCGTTCGGACTTTGCCCAGATATATACGGCCCTGTCCGACATGGGGTTCCTGCTGCGCATCTTTTCCAACGCCACGCTGGTCACCCCGGACATCATGGCGCTTCTGCGCGACCGGCCGCCGCAGTCCATGGAAATTACGCTCTACGGCGCCAGCGAGGAAAGCTACCGCCGCATCGGCGGCTGGCCGGAGGGGTTCACCCGCGCCATTCGCGCGGTGGACGAGCTGCGCACGTTCCTGCCCTCGCTGAAGCTGAAGACGATGTTCCTGCGCGATAACGCGGACGACTTTGACTGGCTGCAAAAGTTTGCAAACGATCGGGCGCTGCCGCTCGATCACACCCTGCAGCCCTTCCCCGCGGTGCGCGGCGCCTGTTCGCGGGCGCGGGAGATGCGCATGTCCGTGGACGAGCTGCTGGCGTTTTACAAAAAGCACCATTTTTCGGACATCAATGCCGACGGGCCGGTCCCGGACCCCGAAGAGCGGCGTTCCATCTTCTGCGACGCGGGCGTGGCGACCTACAACATCCAATGGAACGGGGACATGGTGGCCTGCAACGTGGACGACGACCCGAACCGCCCGATTGGCCGGCCGCTGGAGGAAGGGTTTGCCGCGGCATGGGAAAAGCTGAAGGACTTCTCGTGCGGCAAGGAGCTGCCGGAGCCGTGCAAGACCTGCCCCGTGTACGGCGAGTGCGGGTGCTGCGGCGTGCGCCATCGCATCGAGTCCGGCGCGTACGACGTGCCGGCGCGGTATGTGTGCGACTTCACGCGCCGCCTTACCGGCCACCCGACCCTGCCGGACGAGGTGTTCAAGGGACAGGAATAATCCGACCGTTC
Organism: Candidatus Avichristensenella intestinipullorum; assembly: GCA_018713305.1. GTDB lineage: Bacteria > Bacillota > Clostridia > Christensenellales > Aristaeellaceae > Avichristensenella > Avichristensenella intestinipullorum. Next base: position 9,318 of record DVFI01000111.1, on the reverse strand, counting down.
CCCTGACGACATCAAAATCACCGGCGCATGCGCGGCGGCCAGACCGTCGACAAAGCCTTGTCGACGGTCTTTCGCTGCAAGGCTGAGAGCCGCCTTGCAGCGAAGGGGACATCATGTTCCTGTGCGCGAAGCGCACGGGCGGAACATGATAGCGGAAGCGGCTTGCAGCCGCTCCTCGCGGCGTACACGCCGCCGCTGCGGATGGCACAGGAAGGGGCTGGCCGCCCCTTCCTGCCTCCCCCGCAGAAGTGTTCTCTATTTGTCGATACGCCAAGCTGCCTGCGCATAGGCAGACCTGACCGGCGGAAACCCCATTGGGAGGCTTGGAGGGCCGAAGCCCTCCAACTGCCATCCGAACCCGGCGACATGTGCGGCGGGTTCGGAAGCCTTGCGCAGCAAGGTTTCCCTGCACGTTTCCCCGGCCGCGCCCCCAGGCGCAGGGGAAACGTGTCCTGGCGGAAAAGGCTGGCTGCGCCGGCCTTTTTCGACAAGCGGACCGGCGCATGCGCGCCGGCTTTTGTTATCCCGGAAGAGGGCGGGACCCGGCCGCCCGTCAGATTTTTACCTGCGCGCCCAGGAGCGCTGCCAGAAGGCAGGCCTGTTCGGCCGAAAGCACCGCCCCCGACACTTCGCGCAAATCGCGCAGCACCATGGCCGTCAGGTCGTTGGTGCGCAAATCCATGCCCTTGAGCCGCACGCCGCACAGGTCCGCCCCGGTCAGGCGGCAGCTCTCCCAATGCACGCTTTGGAATTTCGCATCGGTAAAGACGGCCTGGGCGAGGCTGCAGCGCGCCATCTGCACCCGCTCCAGCCGGGCGAGCGCGAAGAGGGAATAGTCCATTTGGCAGCCGCTGAATGCCGCGTCGCGCAGCGAGGCTTCCACAAAGCTTGCGCCGGTCGCCCGGCATTCCGTCAGCGATACCCGGTGCAGCGCGGCGCGCTCCAGGTTCAGCCCGGACAAATCGCAGCCGCGAAAGGCGCAGTCGATAAAATCAAACGGCGCCCGGTCTCCGGCGCCGGCCGGGAAAACACATCTTTCAAAAGCGCATCCGCGCAGCGTGATGCGAAAGGGCGGCGCCTGGTCAAAGACGACCGAAACAAAGCGCACGCCCTCCACGTCCTCGCCGTCGCGCAGCGCCGTCTCCAGCGCGTCGATCCGGCCCTCCGCCGTCTCCAGCGCGTCCGACAGCTCAGGCGGTCGGGGAGTCCCCCGACCGCTCATGTCGCTTCCGCCTCCGTTTCCGCTTCCGTCTCCGTCTCCGTTTCCGCTTCCGTTTCCGTTTCCGCTTCCATCTCTGTTTCCGCTTCCGCCAGCAGGCTGTTCGCCAGCTCCAGCCATTCCTCCGCGCTGCGCGCGCCGGATACCGCGCCCAGCAGCTCGCCGTCGCGGTTAATCAGGAACGTGGTGGGCACGGCCGTAATCACCGAGGAAAGCATCCCCAGGAACCCTTCGGGCATCAGCAGGGGGTATTCCGCCTTCGCATCGGCCATCAGCGCCAGGGCGTCTTCAATCTCCTGTTCGTTGCGCTCGATGCTTTCGCCGTCCTTCGATACCGTCAGGCCGTCCAGCAGCACGCCGACCACCTGCACGCGGCCTTCGGAAAGCGCGGACAGCTCGCCCAGGTCCGGCAGCTCCTCCGCGCACGGGCCGCACCAGCTCGCCCAGTAATTCAGCAGGGTCAAATCCGCCTCTTGGAAAATCGCTTCCGTCACACGATGCTCAGCATCCAACAGGTTCTCCGCTTCAAACGCGGGAAAAACCATGGGCTCTTCCGCCGTCCCCTCTTCCTGCGCCCATGCGGCGAAGGGAAGCAGGCTCAACGCCATCAGCAGCGCCAGAACTTTGCGAATCATGAAAACACCTCCGTTTCAACTTTTTGCATGGCCATGTCGTAGCCATGACATATTTAGTATACCACACGGAAGGAAACACAACACTATAAAAAATTTTTCGAGCATTCGGCTTGTAACAAAAATATTTTCTAAACTTCCAAAAGAATATTTACAATTTTCCGGAATAGGCCTAAAATAAAGAAAAATGGTGAAGGAGGGAGAGCATTGGACGAGACGGATAAAAGTATCCTGCGCTGTCTGCGGGAAAACGCGCGCATGTCCGCTTCCTCCATCGGTACCCGTGTCAGCCTTTCGGTGTCCGCGGTGATTGAACGCATCAAAAAAATGGAAAACAACGGCATCATCCGCCAGTATACGACGCTGCTGGATCCGGCGTGCATGGGGCGAGATATCTGCGCGTACATCTCGGTAAGCCTGGAGCACCCCAAACACAACGAAGGCTTTGCTGAAAGCGTGCGCCGCAATACGCATATCGACGAATGCCACTATGTCACGGGGGATTTTGATTTTCTTATCAAGGTCGCCACGGACTCCACCCGCTCGCTGGAGAGCGTGCTGGGGGAAATCAAGAGCATCAAGGGCGTATCGCTCACGCGAACGCTGGTTGTCCTCTCCACCATCAAGCAGGACGTTCCGGGCATCCCGGACGCTGCGATATAGCGCTATATCTTAAAGGAGGCACTTGAACATGTTGATCGGTATCCCGAAGGAAATCATGCACGGTGAACGCCGTGTCTCCGCCATCCCTGAAACCGTGGCCAAGCTGGTCAAGGACGGGGCGGAGGTCTGGGTAGAAAAGAACGCCGGCGAAGGCGCTTTCTTCCATGACAACCAGTACGTCCAGGCGGGCGCGAAAATCGTGGACGATGTGGCCGTCATCTATGAAAAGGCGGACGTAATTCTCAAGGTCAAGGAGCCGCAGTTCAACCACGAGAAGAACCTGCATGAGGTCGACATGATGCACGCCGGCCAGGTGCTGATTACCTTCATTCATCCCGCTTCCCCGGTGAACCATGACATGGTGCGCGCGATGGCCAAAAAGGGCGTGGTGGGCCTGACGCTGGACGGCGTGCCGCGCATCACCCGCGCGCAGAGCATGGACGCGCTGACCTCCATGTCCACCTGCGCCGGCTACAAGGGCATCCTGCTCGCGGCCAACGAGCTGCCCAAGTTCATCCCGCAGATTTTCTCCGCCGTGGGCATGATCAAGCCCATCAACGCGCTGATTGTGGGCGTGGGCGTGGGCGGCCTGCAGGCGCTGGCCACCGCCAAGCGTCTGGGCGCCGTCGTGTATGCCGCGGACATCCGTCCCGCCGCGTCCGAGCAGGCCAAGTCCCTGGGCGCGAAGGTCATCGAGCTGGGCGTGCCGCCCGAGGCGGCCATCGGCGAAGGCGGCTATGCGCTGCCGCTGTCGGACGAATGGCTGGAGAAGGAGCGCGCGGTGCTGGCCGCGGAGCTGCCGAAGATGGACATCGTCTTCCTCAGCGCGCTGGTGCCCTCCCGCATCGCCCCCATCCTCATTACCGAGGACATGGTCAAGGCCATGAAGCCGGGCGCCGCCATTGTGGATATCTCCATTGACCAGGGCGGCAACTGCGAAATCACCCCGCCGGGCGAGGTAGAGGTCAAGCACAACGTCACCCTCATCGGCATCAAGAACATCCCGGGCATGCTGCCGGAGTCTTCTTCCTGGATGTTCGCGCAGAATATCTACAACCTGACCAAGTACCTGACCAAGGACGGCAAAATCGTGCTCGACCGCAACGACGATATTGTCAAGGGAATTCTGACCACCATCGACGGCGAAATTGTCCACCAGGGCGCGCGCGAGGCGATGGGACTGTAAAAGGGAACCGGTAAGGCGCCGGGCTTCCGTCCCGGCGCCATTTTCGCGACAGGAGGTCGTATTGATGCATCCGGTGATTCTGGTATTGATCTTCATCGTGGCTGCGCTGGTCGGCTACAAGCTCATTTCCAACGTTCCCAGCCTGCTGCATACCCCGCTGATGTCGGGCATGAACGCGCTGTCCGGCGTAACGATTCTCGGCGCGCTGGCCGCCACGGGCGCGGCCGTCGCCACGGGCAGCCGAATCCTGGGTTTCCTGGCCATTGTCCTGGCCATGCTGAACGTAGCCGGCGGCTTCGGGGTAACCGGCCGCATGCTGGCGATGTTCCATCGGAAGGAGGATGGCAAATGAGCGACGTGGTCTATTATATCATCTCCGCCGTCCTGACGGTGGGCGTGCTGGTCGGCATTGCGATGATGAGCAAGGTCAAGTCCGCCCCGGCCGGCAATATCCTCAGCGCCGTGTGCATGGCCGTGGCGATTCTGGTGACGCTGTATCGCTATGAGATTCTGTCCGACGCCGGCCTGTGGGTTGCCATGGCCGTGGGTCTTGCGCTGGGAGCGTTCGGCGCGCAGAAGGTCAAGATGATTGAAATGCCGCAGGCGGTGGCCCTGCTCAACGGCTTTGGCGGCGCTGCCTCGGCCATCGTGGGCGTGATGGAGCTGATTCAGCCCAGCGTGGCGGGCGCGTTCTCCAGCGCTACGGCGGGCCTGGCCGTGGCCGTCGGCATGCTGACGCTGACGGGCAGCCTGGTTGCCGCGGCGAAGCTGCATGGCCTGATAGGCCAGAAGCCCGTGGTGTGGAACCGGCATGCGCTGCTGACCATCGGTTCGCTGGTGGTGACGGCCGTGACCATCGTGCTGATTACCGTGGATGTGGCGGTGACCCCGATGACGCTGCTGTGCCTGGTCTTCAGCGGCTTTTTCGGCGTGGCGTTTGCCATCCGCGTGGGCGGCGCGGACATGCCCATCACCATCTCGCTGCTCAACTCGTTCTCCGGCGTGGCCGCGGGCATCGCGGGCCTGGCCATCGCCGACCCGCTGCTGGTCGCCATCGGCGGCGTGGTGGGCGCGTCGGGCCTGCTGCTGACGCAGATTATGTGCAAGGCGATGAACCGCCACCTGATGGACATTCTGCTGGGCAAGACCTCGGCGGCGGCCAAGCCGGCGGCGGAACCGGCGGCAGAGCCGGCAGCTGCGGAGGCGGCAGAGGAAAAGCAGGAGGAAGAGGTCGTCGAGGAAATCCATCCGGGCGAAGCGCTGAAGGCGGCCAAGCAGGTCATCATCGTGCCGGGCTACGGCATGGCGCTGGCGCAGGCGCAGGCGTTGGTCAAGCAGCTGGCTGACAGGCTGGAAAACCAGGGCACGCAGGTGCGCTACGCCATCCATCCGGTGGCCGGCCGTATGCCGGGCCACATGAACGTGCTGCTGGCGGAAGTGGATGTGCCCTACGAGCAGCTGTGCGAAATGGACGACATCAATCCCGAATTTGCCGCGTGCGACGTATGCGTCATCGTGGGCGCCAACGACGTCATCAACCCGGCCGCCAACACGGCCGAGGGTACGCCGATTTACGGCATGCCGGTGCTGAACGTGGAAAATGCCAGGCATTTGATTATCTGCAACTATGATTTGAAGCCGGGCTATGCGGGCGTGGAGAACCCCCTGTACACGAAAAAAGGCGGCGTGACCATGATGCTGGGCGATGCGAAGGATTCCTTGCAGCGCCTGCTGGATATGATGTAAATTCGAACGTTCCGGGCGCGGCCCGGCCGCGTTCGCGCCGGTGAAACCCTGCGTTTTCAACGGTCGGAGGGACTTTGACAGCCATTCTCTGTCAGAGTCCCTCCTTTTTGCTTGTTCGCAGCGCAGGGCGTGGTTTTCCAACGCTCCGGCGCGGTTTTTCCTGCCCCGAAAGCGGGGTCAGGCCCCGGCGACGTGTGCCCTGCCTGCAGGGCGCCGCTTCGGGGACTGTGCTTGAAATTCCAAACGGGAGGACTGGATTTTCCATAGACAGCCGCAAAATACAGAAATATAATTTATTTAATAATAGCGCCCGGACGAAAACAACCGTCAGAAGGGGGGCTGCGCTCTATTCGGCCGCCCGGGCGGACGCAATCGTTACTTCCGTTGCAGAGAAAGGAGAGTTTGGTGATGAAAAAACTGGCTTTGCTTCTTGCGCTGATAATGATGCTCGGCAGTGTGAGCGCATTCGCGGAAGAAACCACCGCCGAAGGTCCGACCGAGGCCGAGCTGCTGGCGCAGGACTGCAGTTTTGCTCTCATCGAAGCCGATGGTGAGCAGCCCCGTCTGACCTATATCGAGGGCGTAACCCCGATTCTGGAGGTCGACGGATTCAAGTTTAAGGACATGAACAAGAATGGCGAGCTGGATGTGTACGAAGACTGGCGCCAGGACGTGGACGCCCGTGTCGACGATTTGATCAGCCAGATGACGGAAGAAGAGGAAGCCGGCCTGCTGTTCTGCGTCAGCGCCAATCTGGAAACGGCCCGCGCCCTGATTCCGGATTTCAACCTTACCTGCATGCTTTTCAACCTCAACGGCACCCCCATTGAAATTGTCAATACGCTCAACAACCTGCAGGCTGCGGCCGAAACCGAGCGCCTGGGCGTGCCCATGGTGTTCACCTCCGACCGTGAGTTCAACGCCTGGGGCGGCTACATCGACAAGGCGCACATCGCCTACGGTACCGCCAATGACCCCGAGCTGGCTTATAAGCTTTCCAACATCTACGGCAAGGCCATGGTTGCCGTGGGCATCCATGTAACCTTCGAGCCCTACGCCAACGAGATTGGCGCGCAGTACGGCGAGAACCCCGAGCACATCGCCGAAATCGTCTATCAGGAAGTGAAGGGCCTGCAGGATGCCGGCTTTGCCTCCTGCGTCAAGCACTGGATTGGACGCGGCGGCGACTCCAACTTCGGCAACGCCCGTTCCGTTGCGCAGAACCTTGACAACTGGATGGTCGGCTGGAAGGCCGCGCTTGCCGGCGGCAACGAGTGGGTCATGACCAACTGCGGCGGCACCGGCATCACCAACACCACCGACGTCAAGTGGGACAGTGTGACCATGAGCTATCTGCGCGATACCCTCGGCTTTGACGGCATCGTCGTGACCGACTGGTGGGCCCTGGGCATGGGCGGCCAGGTCTCCGGCGTGACCAACGAAGGCGTGGAGCTGTCTGAGCAGACCGGCCGTTGGCTCTACAACGAGGCGCTCAAGAACGGCACCGACATGTTCGGCGCCGGCGGCATCTCCCATGGCGAGGATATCAGCGAGAACACCATGTGGAACTGGCCGGACTGCATCGTCAACGGCCTGAAGGAAGGCGACGTGGAGAAGCAGTGGGTCGATCGTTCCGCCGCCCGCATCCTGAAGTTCAAGTTTGAAAAGGGCCTGTTCGAGAACCCCTACCGCGTGGTCTCCGAGGCGCTGGAAGTCGTGGCCAGCCCCGAGTGGATTGCCAACCCCACCGAGATTCTGACCAACGAAGACCTGCGCGCTGCCCGTACCGCTGAGGAAGTCGAGCTGGCCGAACAGCTCCAGGCCAAGTCCGCCGTGCTGATGAAGAACGAGGACAGCCTGCTGCCCCTCGCTTCCGGCACCAAGTTCTATTACGAGTCCTCCTCCGCCGAAACCGACGATCACTACATTGAGTACCTCAACCAGTACGGCACCGCGGTGGAAACCATTGAGGAAGCCGACGTGGTCATCGGCAACTTCAGCTCCCTGGGCGAACAGACGGAGTATCTTGTGGAAGACGCGCATGCCGCCGGCAAGCCCGTCGTGCTGACCATGGTTTCCAAGGTCAGCGAGTATGAGCTGAAGAACGCGGACGCGCTGCTCTACATGCCGTACAGCCAGCGGCCTGACCACGGCAGAGGTGAAGAAGGCTTCATCTACAACACCGAGCCCTGGATCTATGCGGACCTGCTCTTTGGCGCCCGTGAGCCCGAAGGCATCATCCAGAAGGAACAGGCTCGCGACAGCATGACGGATACCAAGCAGTGGAAGGATCTGGCCGGCGATCAGGGCGCTTCCAACTATGTGCGCCTGATTGTCCAAGCCCTCATGGAGGATGATCCCAACCATGCTTCGCCCAACAACTACGGCGATCCGTTGGTCATCTACAAGTATGGCATGCGCTACGGCGAGGCGGGCGACTTCGACTATTCCTGCCTGATTCTGCCCTCCGTGTATGCTGAGGTGGAAAGCACCGACCGCCGCGGCAATCCCATTACCGTGATTGAAGGCACCGTGTCCGCCAAGGCCGGCGAGGAATTCAACGTCTACTGCCTGCTGCGCAACAACGGCGGCGACGACCTGACCTATGTGCAGGTCAAGGATGGCGACAACGTCCTGGCCGAGAAGCTCTACACCGTTGAGGGCGGTTCCTGGCGCGTGGTTGAGATTCCCGTGACGATTGAGACCGCCGGCGAGTACACGCTCACCGTGGGCGATCAGTCTGCGACCATTAACATCACCGAGTAATCCTCGAAAAGCCTGAACAAGTCAAGGGGGCGGATGCATATCCGCCCCCAATGTTTTCCCGCCGTTGCGGCCAATTGCCCCCAAAGCGCGCGCCGCCGGATTCTCCGTCCTTTCTCTCCCTCTGAAACGATACCACAGCAATAGCAAAATGGATAATAGCTTGTCGAAAAACCCCTTGGGGAGGCTTGGAGGGCTTCGGCCCTCCCAATGCCATCCGAACCCGGCGACATGCGCGGCGGGTTCGGAAGCCCTGCGCAGCAAGGTTCAGCGTATCGACAAATGGAACACACTTCTGCGGGGATGCAGGAAGGGGCGGCAAGCCCCTTCCTGTGCCATCCGCAGCGGCGGCGTGTACGCCGCCAGGAGCGGCTGCAAGCCGCTTCCGCTATCATGTTCCGCCCGTGCGCTTCGCGCACAGGAACATGATGTCCCCCTTCGCTGCAAGGCGGCTCCCAACCTTGCAGCGAAAGACTGTCCCCAATCCAATAGAAAAAGGAGACACATCGTGTCTCCTGATATGGATTCCGGCAGCGACCTAGTCTTCCGGGCCGTGTCCAGCCAAGTACCTTCGGCGCGAAGAGGCTTAACTTCTGTGTTCGGAATGGGAACAGGTGGGACCCTCTTGCCATTGCCACCGGAAAGGATATGCTCTTTTCCCGCACCCTGAAAACCACACAACGCTTCCTCGCGATTCCGGGATTCTTCCGTTCTCCTCGCTCTCTTGCTTCCCAGCCATGGTTCCTTCCGTCTCAGTTCTTCGCTTCCGCTCGCTCTTCGCTCGCTTCCGCTCCTTTGGATCAAGCCCTCGACCGATTAGTATCAACAACCTTCACTCATTGCTGCGCTTCCAGCGTTGACCTATCTCCTCATCGTCTCTGAGGGGTCTTACTTCCTCTCGGAATGGGAATCTTCTTCTTGAGGGGGGCTTCACGCTTAGATGCCTTCAGCGTTTATCCCGTCCGTACTTCGCTTCCCTGCTATGCCGTTGGCACGACAACAGTTGCACCAGTGGTACGTCCATTCCGGTCCTCTCGTACTAGGAACAGCTCCTCTCATGATTCCTACGCCCACGATGGATAGGGACCGAACTGTCTCACGACGTTCTG
>DVFI01000110.1 GCA_018713305.1 Candidatus Avichristensenella intestinipullorum | reverse complement strand
ATGCAGGAAGGGGCGGCAAGCCCCTTCCTTTGCTATCCGCAGCGGCGGACCGTCGAAAAACCCATTGGGAGGCTTGGAGGGCCGAAGCCCTCCAAAGACAATCCGAACCCGGCGACATGCGCGGCGGGTTCCGAAGCCTTGCGCAGCAAGGTTTCCCTGCACGTTTCCCCGGCCGCGCCCCCAGGCGCAGGGGAAACGTGTCCTGGCGGAAAAGGCCGGCGCAGCCGGCCTTTTCCGACAAGCTGGAGCGGCCGCAAGCCGCTTCCGCTATCATGTTCCGGCCGTGCGCTTCGCGCAGAGGAGAACTTTGCCGGCATGCAAAGCAGCCGCGCGAAAGCGCGGCTGCCCGGATTTCCATGTGTGACGATTATTTGGCTGCCAGCTTCTTGTAGACGTCCATGCGCTTGGCGGCTTCCTTCTCGGCCTCCACGAACAGCTCCTCGGCAACGCCCGGGAACTGCTTGAGCAGCGTCTGATAGCGCACCTCGCCGCGGATGAACTCCTGATAGCTCGCCGTCGGTTCCTTGCTGTCGATGGTGAGCGGGTTCTCCTCATTGAGCGGGTTATAGCGATACAGCGGCCAGTAGCCGGCTTCCACCGCACGCTTTTCTTCCAGCTGCGACAGGCCCATGTTGATGCCGTGGTTGATGCAGGGGGCGTAGGCGATAATCAGGGACGGGCCCGGATACGCTTCGGCCTCGTTGACGGCCTTGATGAGCTGCGCGGGGTTGGCGCCCATGGCGACGGAGGCCACGTACACATAGCCATACGCCATGGCCATCAGGCCCAGGTCCTTCTTGCGGGTGCGCTTGCCGGCCGCCGCAAACTTGGCCACCGAGCCGGTGGGCGTGGACTTGGACGCCTGGCCGCCCGTGTTGGAATACACTTCGGTATCCAGCACGAGGATATTGACGTCGTTGCCCTGGGCCAGCACGTGGTCCAGTCCGCCGTAGCCGATATCATAGGCCCAGCCGTCGCCGCCGAAGGCCCAGATGGACTTCTTAATCAGCAGGTCGGCATCCGCCTGCACGGCCTTGACCAGCGCGTCGGCCTCGCAGCCGCAATTCTTGCAGCCTTCCAGGCACTTGACCAGCTTCGCCGCGGCCGCCTTGGAGCCGTCGCCCTTATCCTTGTTGGCCAGCCACTCTTCGCACGCGGCCTTGCCCTCTTCCCAGGCAGACCAGGCGTTCGTCAGGGCGCGGACATTCTCGGCCAGCTTCTCGCGGCGCTGCGCGACGCCCAGCTGCATGCCGAAGGCAAACTCCGCGTTGTCCTCAAACAGGCTGTTGGCCCAGGTCGGACCATGGCCTTCGTCGTTGACGCTGTACGGGCAGGTCGGGGACGAGCCGCCGTAGATGGAGGAGCAGCCCGTGGCGTTGCCAATCATCATGCGGTCGCCGAAGAGCTGGGTGAGCAGCTTGACGTACGGCGTTTCGCCGCAGCCGGCGCACGCGCCGGAGAACTCGAAGAGCGGGCGCAGGAACTGGCTGCCCTTGACGGTGTTCTTGTTGACGGGCAGCTTGCAGTCCGGGAGCTTGACCGCGTAATTCCAGTTGGTCTCCTCGACGGTCTGGGTCTCCAGCGGCTTCATCTCCAGCGCCTTCACCTGCTTCTTGCCCGGGCAGACCTGCACGCAGTTGCCGCAGCCGGTGCAGTCCAGCGGAGAGACCTGGATGCGGAACTTATGGCCGGCAAATTCCTTGCCGATGGCGGGCACGGCCTTGAACGTCTCGGGCGCGGCGGCCTCCTGCTCCTCGGTGACCAGCACCGGACGGATGCAGGCGTGCGGGCAGACCAGCGAGCACTGGTTGCACTGGATGCAGTTTTCGCTCAGCCATTCGGGCACGTTGACCGCGATGCCGCGCTTTTCGTACTGGGTCGTCGCCGTGGGCACCACGCCGGCGGGATCGAACGCGCTGACGGGGAGCTTATCGCCCTCCTGGCGCAGGACCGGCACGATGGTGCTGTTGAAATACTCGGTGGCTTCCACCTTCACGGGCTGCGCGCCGGTGGTGGCGTTCGCCCATTCGACGGGCACGGGAATCTCTTCGATGTGGGCGGCGCCCGCATCGATGGCGGCGCAGTTCATGGCCACAATCTTGTCGCCCTTGCGGCCGTATGTCTTCTTGACGGCCTGCTTCATGTACTCTTCGGCCTGCTCATAGGGAATCACGCCGGAGAGCTTGAAGAACGCCGCCTGCATGACGGTGTTGATGCGGCCGCCCATGCCGGTTTCCGCCGCCAGCTTGATGGCGTTGACGTTATAGAAGCGAATCTTCTTCTGCGCGAGCTGGCGCTTCATCTCGGCGGGCAGCTCCCTGTCCATTTCCTCGGCCGTCCAGTGGCTGTTGAGCAGGAACACGCCGCCGGGCTTGAGGGAGGTCAGCATATCGTAGCGGGTGACATAGGACGGATTATGGCAGGCCACAAAGTCCGCCGCGTCGATAAGATAGGTGGACTGAATGGGCTTCTTGCCGAAGCGCAGGTGGCTGACGGTGATGCCGCCGGACTTCTTGGAGTCATAGGAGAAGTAACCCTGCGCATACATATCGGTATGGTCGCCGATAATCTTGATGGAGTTCTTGTTGGCGCCGACGGTACCGTCGGAGCCCAGGCCGTAGAACTTGCAGCACACCGTGCCTTCCGGCGCGGCGTTGACCAGTTCGCCCAGCGGCAGGGACGTGCCGGTCACGTCGTCCTCGATGCCCACGGTGAAATGGTTCTTCGGCGCGTCCAGCTTGAGGTTGTCATAGACGGCCTTGACCATGGTGGGGTTGAACTCCTTGGAGCCCAGGCCGTAGCGGCCGCCCACCACTTCGATGCCCTCGCGGCCATGCTCGCGCAGCGCGGCCTGCACGTCGATGTACAGCGGCTCGCCCAGGGAGCCGGGCTCCTTGGTGCGGTCGAGCACCGCAATCTTCTTGCAGGAAGCGGGGATGGCGGCAAGCAGCTTGTCCGCGGCAAAGGGACGGTACAGGCGAACCTTGACAAGGCCGATCTTCTCGCCCTGGCCGGCCAGCAGGTTGATGGTTTCCTCGATGGTCTCGCAGGCCGAGCCCATGCAGATAATCACGCGCTCCGCGTCCGGCGCGCCCACATAGTCGAACAGGTTGTACTTGCGCCCGGTCAGCTCGCCGACCTTGCGCATGACCTCTTCCACGATAGCCGGGGTGGCGTCGTAGTACTTGTTGGCCGCCTCGCGGTTCTGGAAGTACACGTCCGGGTTCTGGGCGGTGCCCTGCTGATGCGGATGGTCGGGGTTCATCGCGCGCTCGCGGAACGCCTTGATTTTGTCAAAGTCGGTCACGCTGCGGATCTCTTCGTAATCGATGCCGTCAATCTTCTGCACCTCGTGCGACGTGCGGAAGCCGTCAAAGAAGTGCAGGAACGGCACGCTGGATTCAACGGTCGCCAAATGCGCCACCAGCGCCATATCCATGGCTTCCTGCACGCTGTTGGAGGACAGCAGCGCAAAGCCGGTCTGGCGGCAGGCCATCACGTCGCTGTGGTCGCCGAAAATCGACAGCGCGTGCGTGGCCAGCGCGCGGGCGCTGACGTGGAAGACGCACGGCAGCAGCTCGCCGGAAATCTTATACATGTTGGGGATCATCAGCAGCAGGCCCTGCGACGCCGTATACGTCGTGGTCATTGCGCCGCCCACCAGCGAGCCGTGCACCGCGCCCGCCGCGCCCGCCTCGGACTGCATCTCCGAGACGCGCACCGTCTGTCCGTACAGATTCAGGCGGCCCTGCGCCGCCCATTCGTCCACCGACTCCGCCATCGGCGAGGAGGGGGTGATCGGAAAGATAGCCGCCACATCGCTAAACGCATACGCGACATGGCTGACGGCGGTATTGCCGTCGATGGTCATTTTTGTTGCCATGCTCCGTGATCCTCCTTGTTTTCCAGAAAGGCGTGACAAAACAGGCCCGCCTTACACCGGGTTTACCCAAACGTTTTTATTATAAGGACTCCGTTTCACATTGTCAACCGTTGCGCGGCCTTGTCCGACGATAATTTCCCGAATTTCGGAGAAACTGATAGAAAACATACAAGGAGGCGTGCGCTATGGAATCGCTGTGGCGCTCCACCTGTCCGATGCCCGCCTTTCCCCCGCTGTGCGGTCCGCTGGCAGCGGAGGCGGCCGTCGTAGGGGGCGGGCTGTGCGGGCTTCTGACCGCCTTCGCCCTGCAGGAAGCGGGGCTGGAAACGGTCGTGCTGGAAGCGGAACGGATTCTGAGCGGGGCCAGCGAAGGGACGACGGCAAAAATCACCGCGCAGCACGGGCTTATCTACGACCGCCTGCTTTCGCAGCGCGGCGAGGCCTTCGCGCGCGGCTATGCCCAAGCCCAGCAGCATGCGCTGGCGCGCTATGCCGCGCTGGTGCGGACGCTGGACATCGCCTGCCAGTTTGAGCGCAAGCCCGCCTTTCTCTACGCCACAGCGCCCTCCCCGGCGCTGGAGCGCGAATGCGCGGCATGCGAGCGCCTGGGGCTGCCCGTCTCGCTGACCGGCGCGGCGGCGCTTCCCTTCGAGGCCGCGCAGGCCCTGCGCATGGAAGACCAGGCGCAGTTTCATCCGCTGCGCTTCGGCAAGGCGCTCGCGCGGCGGCTGACCGTATACGAGCACACGCGCGTCACCGGCGTGCACGCCGGCCTGCTCCGGACGGAGCGCGGGGAGGTCCGCGCGCGGCATATCGTCCTGTGCACGCATTTCCCCATCCGCAACGTGCCCGGCCTGTATTTCGCGCGCATGCATCAGGCGCGCAGCTATGTGCTGGCCCTGGACGGCGCGCCGGACGTGGGCGGCATGTGGCGGGACGCGTCGGACGGCGGCTATTCGCTGCGCAACGCGGGCGGCCTGCTGCTGCTGGGCGGCGCGGGCCATCGGACGGGCCGCCACCCTGTCTCCTCCTCGTTCCGCCTCCTGCGCGACGCGGCGCGCACGTGGTACCCGGACGCGCGGGAAACGGCGCGCTGGTCCGCGCAGGACTGCATGACGCCGGACGGCATTCCCTATATCGGGCGCTATGCGCGCACGTTACCGGGCGTCTACGTCGCCTCGGGGTTTAACAAATGGGGCATGACCGGTTCCATGGCGGCTTCGGAGCTGCTGTGCGACCTGATTACCAGACGCCGCGACTACCCTTATGCCCGCCTGTTCAGCCCCAGGCGGCTCTCCCGTCCGGAAATCGTATACAGCTTTGCCGATGCGCCCCGCTGCCCGCATATGGGCTGCGCGCTGCAGTGGAATCCGGATACGCGCACCTGGGACTGCCCCTGCCACGGCTCGCGCTTCACGCGCAGCGGCAGGCTGCTGGACGGCCCTGCCGTCCGCGACGCCTGCTGGCAGCCCTAGGAACATGGAAGCGCGGCAGGCGGCGCCCCCTTTTCCGGGCCCGGCACGCGCCTGCCGCCGAGGTTGCGCAGGAACGGGAAGGCATTTTTTTGCAGGCGCAGGCGTTTGTTCCCGAACGATGCGCAAAACGGGCGGACGCGCCGCCCGTTTGAGGACGCAGGGTCCCGCCGGGGGCCCTGTCGACCGTCTAAACCGGCGGACGCGCCGCCCGTTTTGATGGCATACGGGTTGTCAACCGTCGGGGCCGCGCTTTCGCGCGGCCCCGGGAAAGGAACGATAGCTTCTGTCAAAGGGCTGCCGTCAGCGGACGGAGCCCTCTTCCCTTATTGCTCGACCGTGATGCAGCCGCTCGGGCAGACCTTGGCGCAGGCGCCGCAGCGCGTGCACTTGTCCGGGTCGATGACCGCAAAGCCGTCCTCCACCTTGATGGCGTCATACTTGCACTCTTTGACGCAGCGCTTGCACCCGATGCATGCTTTCATGCACGCCTCGCGGGCGGTACGGCCGGTATCGCCGTTCTGGCAGCGAACGATGACCGTCGCGTTGAGGGGCTTGAGCTGAATGGAATGGCGCGGGCACGCTTTGACGCAGTTGCCGCAGGCCGTGCACTTTTTTTCATCCACGCGCACCAGGCCGTTTTCAATGTGCAGCGCGCCGAATGCGCAGACCGCCACGCAATCGCCCAGGCCGATGCACGCATACGGGCATTTCTTCGGGCCGCCGGCCATCTGCGAGGCCATCTGGCAGCTCTGGTAGCCGGCGTACTCATAGCGCTCGCGCGCGACGCCCGCTTCGCCCTGGCAGATTACCTTGGCGACCATCGGCGCTTCCGTAGACACTTCCACGCCCATAATGGCCGCAATGGCCTGCGCCGTTTTCGCGCCGCCCGCCGGGCAGCCGTTGGGCTTGGCGTGCCCGCTGACCACGGCCTCGGCAAAGGCGTCGCAGCCCGCATAGCCGCATGCGCCGCAGTTTGCGCCCGCCAGGCACTCCCGCACCTGTGCCACGCGCTCGTCCACTTCGACGGCAAACTTTTTGTCCGCAATGCTCAGCACCACGCCGAACACCACGCCCAAGCCGCCCAGAGCCAACACCGCAAACAGGATTGCCGTAACGTTCATGTGCGCTCCTCCTTATACCAGGCCGGAGAAGCCCATGAAAGCCACGGACAACAGGCCGGCGGTGATAAGACTGATGGGGAATCCCTTGAGGGATTCGGGAATGTTGGAAGACTCCAAGCGCTCGCGCACGCCCGCCATCAGCACGATGGCCAGCAGGAATCCCGCCGCGCTGAACACGCCGTTGAGCACGGACTGCAACAGGCCGTAGCCTTCGTTGATGTTGAGGATGGCCGCGCCCAGCACCGCGCAGTTGGTGGTAATCAGCGGCAGATAGATGCCCAGCGCGCTGTAGAGCGCCTTCATGGACTTCTTCATGAACATTTCCACAAACTGTACCAGCGAGGCGATGACCAGGATAAACGCAATGGTGTTCAGGTACGTCAGCTCCAGCGGCACCAGGATGAAATGGTACACCAGCCAGGTAAACAGGGACGCCAGCGCCATGACGAACATGACCGCCATGCCCATGCCCGCGGCGGTTTCCACCTTGCTGGACACGCCCAGGAACGGACAGCAGCCCAGGAAGCGGGAGAAGATGTAGTTGTTGCACAGCACGCAGCTGACCATGAACAGCAGCAGGCTGCTCACATCGGTAATCATCATGCGTCGTTACCTCCTTTGCGCGCCTTTTTCTTCGCAGAGCGGGCGGTGATGGCGTTGATGATGCCCAGCAGCAGGCCGAAGGTGATAAACGCGCCGGGAGCCAGCACCAGAAGCAGCATCGGCTCGTACGATGCGCCCAGAAGCGCCTGCCCGAAGATGGAGCCGTTGCCAATGAGCTCGCGGACGGAACCTATCAGCATCAGGGCCAGCGTAAAGCCCAATCCCATGCCGATGCCGTCCATGGCCGAGGCGAGCACGCCGTTTTTCGAAGCGAACGCTTCCGCGCGCGCCAGGATGATGCAGTTGACGACGATGAGCGGGATAAACAGGCCCAGCGCGTCGTAGAGCGAAGGCAAAAACGCCTGCATGAGCATCTGCACCATGGTCACGAACGTGCAGATGACCACGACGAATGCCGGAATGCGCACCTTATCGGGAATAAAGTTGCGCAGGAGCGAAATGACCACATTGGAACCCAACAGCACGAACGTGGCCGCCAGCCCCATGCCCAGGCCGTTGATGGCCGAGGTGGTGACCGCCAGCGTCGGACAGACGCCCAGCACCAGCCGGAAGGTGGGGTTTTCGTTGAAAATACCGTTGAGAAACACGCCGCCCAGCGACGGCTTGTCGCCCAATTTACGCATGCTGCTTCACCTCCCCATAGACTCTGCGCTTGAGGAACTTATCAATCAAGGGCGTCAGGATATTCATCAGCAAAATGGCGTACGTCACGCCCTCGGGATAACTGCCGTATTCGCGGATGATGACGACGATGAGGCCGCACCCGACCGCAAAGAGGCACTGGCCGCGGCGAAGCATCGGGCAGGTTACATAGTCCGTCGCCATAAAGACCGCGCCGAACATCACGCCGCCGGTCAGCAGGGACGTAAGCGCGTCGCCGTTGAGCAGCCAGCTCAGAAGCGCTACCGTGCCGCAGAACAGCACCGGAATGTGCCAGCCGATGACGCGGCGCAGGACCAGATATACAAAGCCGATGAGAATGGCTGCCTTGCATACCTCGCCGATGGTGCCCGGGATATTGCCCAGGAACAAATCCATCGCGTCCCACTGCTGCACCAGGGGCGTCGCGCTGGTCACCATATCGCCCACCTCCGCCGTGGAACCGAACCAGCCGAAAATGCGCTCCGGCAGGTAGTAGGTGGTCATGCGCGCGGGCCAGCTGGTCAGCAGCACGGCGCGCGCCGCCAGCGCGGGGTTGAGGAAGTTATGGCCCAGGCCGCCGAAGAGCTGCTTGACGATGATGATGGCAAACGCGCTGCCCACGGCCGGCAGCCACAGCGGCGCCGAGGAGGGCAGGTTCAGGCCCAGCAGCAGGCCGGTCACCACCGCGGACAGGTCGTTCACGGTGACTTTCTGTCCGGACAGCTTCTGCCACAGGGCTTCCGCAATCACCGCGGACGCGACCGCGATGGCCAGTATCCAGGCCGCCCGAAGGCCAAACAGGTACAGACCGGCCGCCGTTGCGGGAAGCAGCGCGATGAGGACATCGAGCATAATTCCCTGCGTGTTCTCGCGCGCGAGGATATGCGGGCCGGTAGAAA
>DVFI01000109.1 GCA_018713305.1 Candidatus Avichristensenella intestinipullorum | reverse complement strand
TCCTTCCTCACCGCCGCCGTGCAGAACATGAAACGCATCGCCAGGGCGTTTCGTTTCCTTTTTTACGCCTTACCCTATGCGTTAAGGGGCTGCTTCCTCTCGAAAACAGCCCCTTTGTCGGCGGTCTGAAGCCTTGCTGCGCAAGGCTTCCGAACCCGCCGCACATGTCGCCGGGTTCGGATGGCAGTTGGAGGGCTTCGGCCCTCCAAGCCTCCCCAAAGGGGTTTTTCGACAGGCTGGAGCGGCTGCAAGCCGCTTCCGCTATCATGTTCCGCCCGTGCGCTTCGCGCACAGGAACATGATGTCCCCCTTCGCTGCAAGGCGGCTCCGTCTGCCTTGCAGCGAAATACCGTCGCCGTTTCAGGCCTCCACGCGCTGGAGAATGCGGGTGCCCACGCGCGCGGCCCACGCCTTTCCCCCGCGGATGAGCGACTCCAGCCGCATCTGCACGTTGCCCTTTTCGTCATAGGCGGCAAAGAGCGTGCCGCCGCAATAGGTCAGCGGAAGCTTCTCCTCCTCGCGCTGCGCAAAGAGCTTTCCGTTTTCCTCCGTGACCGTCACGTCCACCGGCACGCCCTCGTGCGAGCGGAACGTCCCTACGACCATCTGCGGATCGCCAAATTCGCGCCCCGCCGGCGCAAACCAGCGCAGCGGCGTTTCCACGGGCTTGCCCATGACCGCGTTGTACATGGCCCAGACGAACGCTTCCGCGCCCGCGTCCCCCTGGTTGCACAGCGCCGCAAAGCCATATCCTTCGCCCAGGAACAGGCCGCCGTGCGAGGAGGTGCCGTGCAGGCCGCCGGAATGCTCGCAGACGACATGGCCGTCCAGGGCGCGCTTGTTGAGGCCATAGCAGTAAAACGGCGCGCGCTGCACCGGGAACTGGCTGCCAATCATCATTTCCACGGCCTCCTTCGCAATGGCCTGTTTGCCCTCGTGCCGGCCGTAGTTGGACAGGCAGCGGTAATACACGGCCATGTCGCGCGCCGTCGATTTGACCACCGCGCAGCCGCGGAAGGGCGGCAGAACCGACCATTCGTCGTCGCAGACCAGCTTGCCGTCCACACGTTCAAAAAGCGACGTGATGTTGCCGCCGGCAATGGCGCGCGCCTGCGTTCCGTCCACGTCCAGCACCGTGCGGGTCATGCCCAGCGGCCCCCACACGCGCTCCTGCAGCAGCTCTTCCAGCGTGCAGCCCGCCGCCTTGTCCACAATATAGCAGAGGATGGCGTAGCCTTCGTTGGAGTAGCTCATGTACTCGCCCGGCGCGCCCAGCGCGGGGTATCCGCATGTTTTGATATAGTCGATAATCTGCTCCACCGTGTCAAAGGCGTTGGGCGCGGTCTCGCGCAGCTTTTTCGCCCATTCGCTCTGGCGCGTTTTGACATGCATGGCGATGGACCACTCCAGCGGCTCCATGGGCGGAATGCCCGTGGTATGCATGGCCAGATGGCGCACCGTCACCGCGTCGCGCGGCGTGCCGGGGATATCGAATTGCGGGAAATACCGATAGACCGGGTCGTCAAAGGAAAGCTTTCCGTCCGCCGCCAGAATCGCGCAGGCCAGCGCGACCATGGACTTGCCCATGGACGCAATGCCCTGGACGGTGTTTTCATTGAGCATGCGGGAGCCGTCCTCGTTGGCGCGCCCGTATCCGCGCTGGAATACGGGCCCCTCGGGCCCCCACAGCGCCACCGAGATGCCCGGCAGCTCCTGCTTTTCAAACAGGGACGACAGATAAGCGTCCAATACCTTGACGTCGATTTCCAAACCTTCCGCCTCCTCCATGGAATCTGTATGCAGATTTCACCCTGCCAAACAGCCATATTGTAGCATAAAAACGACAGTTTTGACAGTCCTTGCTGTATTTTGTTGTCCGATGGGCGAAATTCCTGCCGCCCGTTTTTCTGCGCGGCGTTCTGCCGTCGCGACGGATGTTTCGCGCATGTTCCGAGACATTTTGTTCCGGCCCGCGCATAATTCGGGCCGATTTTCTTGCCTCCGTTCCCGTTTTCTGGTATCCTGATGCCAGCAAAAAGGAGGGAGTTTCATGCAGTATCCGCAGCCGGAAAAAAAGCCCGTCAACAAAAAAAGGGCGGGCGTCGCCATTGTCACCGTGCTGGTTGTCGCGTTGGTCGTCGTGCTGTTCTTCGTCTTCGCGCCCTACACGGTCGTCCCCACGGGGCATACGGGCGTGGTGGTCACGATGGGCCGCGTGTCGGACGAGGTGCTCGGCGAGGGCCTTCACTTCAAGCTTCCCTGGCAGAACATCGTGCTCATCGACAACCGCACCCAGAAGGCCAGCCTGCAGATGCAGGCGTTTTCCTCAGATATCCAGCAGGTGCAGGTGCTCTGCTCGGTCAACTACAGCGTCAACCGCAGCACCGCGCAGGAGCTGTATAAAAACGTAGGCACGTCCTATTATGCCACGGTCATGGAGCCGCGCATCATGGAAAACGTCAAGGCCGTCTTTTCCAAGTATTCCGCGGAAAACCTGGTCGGAGCCCGCGAAACGCTCTCCCAGCAGGTGCGCGATTTGCTCAGCCCCGAAATGGAATACTACGGCATCAACGTGCTCAGCGTAGCCATCGAGGACGTGGACTTTACCGACGCCTTCACCGACGCGGTCGAAAACAAGCAGGTGGCGGAGCAGACGAAGCTCAAGACGGAAATCCAGCAGGCCGAGCTGCTCATCGTGGAGCAGACCAGCGCCGAGCGCGCCGTGGTAGCTGCCAACGCGGATGCCGAGGTCGCAAAAATCAACGCGGACGCCGAAGCCTACGCCAAGCGCGTGCAGGCAGAAGCCGAGGCCGAGGCCAACCGGCTTATCGCCGCCTCCATCACCGACGAGCTCATCCGCTACGTCCAGATGAACGGCTGGGACGGCGCCCTGCCGAGAATCATGACGGACGGCTCCGGCTTCATGCCGCTCATCGACGTGACCGATACGCTCGAGCCGGAACCGGAAGCATAATGCCGGCCGCGCCGCGGCGAAACGCCGGCACGCGCCGGACCGCTCCCCGCCCCGAGCGCGGCTTTCCTGCACAAACGCTGACGCCCCGCCACGGGCTGCCCGAAGCAGCCGTGGCGGGGCGTCAGTACAAGAGGGGAACGTTGATATCTATGGCAACACAGCCGGGCGTGGCCTTGGCCCATCCCGCCGTGGGGTTTTCCTGTTGTCCTTTCGCGCTCCCTTATCGCCCCTCCCGAAGCGCGGATGCGCTTCGGGAGGGAGGCCGGGTCATTCTACCGTAATCTTGCGCGACACGGGCGAGTCTTCCTTAATCTTGGGCAGCGTCACATGCAGCACGCCGTTGCGATACTGGGCCGTGATGTGCTCCTCGTCCACGCCTTCCACCGTAAAGGTCCTGCGAACCGACCGGCTGCCAAACGCCGTCTCGTTCTCGTTGCCTTCCTTGTGTTCTGCGGCGATGGTCAGCCTGCCGTCCTGCAGCGAAACGTCGATTTCGTTCGGCTCAAAGCCCGCCATCTCGGCATCGAGCAGGTACGCCTGCTCCGTCTCCTTGACCGCCGTGCGCATCGTTCCAGTGCTCATATCCCAGAACGGGCGGAAAAAGTCATCCTGAAACGGCCAGTAGCCAACCACATTGCGGCGGGTCGTCGGAGTATTGTTGTAGCGAATCATATTCAACATATTGAGTTCCTCCTTATCGTCGTTCCCCCCTGGCGGTTCCTCCGCGGCGGCGATGCGCTTTGGAAGTTCTCCGTGCCGGGGACTTGTTTTCCTTTGGTACGGGCAAAGTATACCATTAACATCAAAGAAAGTCAAAGTCATAAATTTCCCCCGTTTTTCTCAAAATTTGAAAATATCTCTTGAAATCTCCGTATTTCT